>DASQAT010000048.1 GCA_035635555.1 Candidatus Dormiibacterota bacterium | reverse complement strand
CCGTCGAGGGCCGACGGGAGGCTCGGAGCGACCGGGACACCGATCTCGATCGCGGCCAGCCCTCTGTCCCCCACAGCGCATCACGCGCCCTCCCTCCGAAAGCGATCTTTGTTTGGCCCGTTACTCGGACGGGCTCCTAGCGATCCGTCAGGGAGTTTGATCCGGATTCAGCGCGAAACGACGAAGAGGATCTTCTGCCCGCGCAGGGCGCCCTCGTTCAGCACGGTGACCTCCACGGTCCCGTCATCGGCGAAGCGCACGCCGACGTCGCGCCCTTCCTTCAGATAGGTCGGGACGATGCGCACGTCGCTGATGTGGTCGATGCCGAACTGGCTCGGCTTGAGCGTGATCGATTTCGTCTTGCTGAGGTCGATGTTGTTGGCGAACTTCACCTCGCCGATGTTCTCGACCTTGTTGACGGTCTTGAGCACGCCCCGCGCGCGCAGTCGCTCGGCCAGGTCGGCGTCGTACCAGACCGAATTCTGGTGCTCGGCCAGCTTCTCGCCGGTGATCCGGGCGCTCTCCTCGGCCTTCGTCTTATCCAGCTCGAGCTGCGACACGGTCGACTCCAGCCCCGCCTTGCGGGTCTCGAGCTCGGCGATCTCCTTCTGCAGGGCGTCACGCATCTCCTCGAGCTGGGCCTTCTCGTCCTGCAGCGTGTTCGCCTTGGCGATCGCGGCGTCCTTCTCCTGAATCAGCCGCATCTCCTTGGCGCGGACGAGGGCCAGCGGGCTGTGCGAGGCGGCGCCCTGCGCCACCCACGTGCCGAAGAAGTCCTTCGCGGGGTCGTAGTAGAAGTGCACCTTCATCCCCTTCTCGAGGTTGGTCTCCATGATGTTCAGGCGGGAGATCAGCTCCTTGGCGCGCGACTCGGGGACCCCCTTGTCCTTCTCCAGGTACTGCATCGCCAGCTTCATGTGCGTGTCGCCCGGCTTCACGTCGACGCCGTCGCCGGGGAGCAGGCCTTCGAGCTGCGTGACCTTGTTCTGCAGGTCGCGGATCTTCTTCATATCCTCGACGACCTGGCCTAGAATGCCCCGGTACGACGGGTCCTTCTCCTGGCGCACGAGATCGTCGAGGGCCTGCTCCTCCTCGGCGCTCAGGCCCTGCAGGAAGACCTGGCTGAAGGAGACCGGCTTGCGGCCGATCAGCGTCATCTTCTGATTGAACTGCTGGATTCGATTGTAGATTTCGTGGGTCTGGCCGTCGATTTGATCGCGGGCATCCTTCAGCTCGACCAGGAGCTTCTCCATATTCATCGGCACCGGCCGCTGGGTGAGCTTCTTCGGGAACATCGCGTAGTACCCGAAGTAGCCCCCGATGCCGAGACCGACGGCGACGATGAGCGCCGCCAGGATGAGGACAACTTTCTTGTAGCTCCGTTTCGGCCTGTCTTCAGGCAGCTTGATGTCTTCGATCGAATCGAACAAACTCTGCGCCATTGAGATACTCTCCTGTGCGAAAGTCTTTAGATTCTAGCGTGATGCCCCTATCCGCGCAACCGGAAATCGCGCCGTTCATGCGGCATTCGAGCAGAGGGCGCACATGACGAAGCGGGTGCTGCCGGGCGCGGCGTTGGTGCTTCTGGCGGTCGCCTCGATTGCCACACCGGGGGCCGCCGGCGGATTCCTGACCTTCGTCCTCGGTCCGGACGGTGTCGTCTACTCCTGGAAAGCGGACGACACGGACCTCCTGCCCCTGCCCCCCTCGCTCGCCCATCTCGCGGATCATCCGGTCAACGACCTGGCCATCTCCGAGGACAGCGGGAAGACGGTGGTCCTTCCGGTGGCCGCCCGCCGGGCCGGCACCCGTCGCAACCGACTCGAGGGCTCGGCGGTGATCATCTCCTCTCCCACGACCGCGGCGCCGCCCGCGATTCTCAATCAGATCACCTTCGAGGGGGACGGCCGCCGGGTGGCCGTCTCCGGGGACGGCCGGTTCGCCTACGTCCTGGCGATCCTGGCCCTCCCCGACCAGGCCGGCAGGGAGGTGCGGGCCCGCCTCTACGCCCTGGACCTGGACGAGGGGCGTGTGCTCGCCTCCGCCCAGCTCGACAGCCCGCCCAGCGCCGTGGCCCTCGAACCGGCCGCAACGCGGCTCTACCTCGCCTATTCAGGGAGGATCCAGACCTACACCACCCACCCTCTGGCGCAGTCCTGGCACTACCGATCGCCGGGCGCGAACCTCGGGCTCTGCTTCCCACCCCACGGCGCCGTTCTCTACTCGGTGCGTCGCGACCGGATCGCCCGCTTCGACCCCGAGGTAATCGCCGGGCGGAAGCCCGAGGAGCGGCAAAGGCTCCAGGACGACGCGACCGCGGTGACTCCGCTGCCGTTCGCCGCCGACTCGCTGCTGTTCTCCCGCGACGGCAGCCTTGCCGTGGCGTCCGGTTCGGGGGACGGCCTCGCCTTCTTCGATCCGCGGACCGGCACGGTCGTCACGACACGCTGGGACGGCACCGGGTCAGAGACGAGCCGGGATCTGCGTCCTTTCTACTTCGACGGGAGTCCTGGAGATCTCGTCGTCGGGATCTTCCCCGAGAAACGGGTCAGGAGGATCGCCCCTCCGACCCTATTCATCGAGGCCGACGCCAAAAACCTTCAATTATCAAATACTACGAAGGAAATGCCTCCCGACAAATCTTCCGCACCGGCCATTTCGGATACGCGGAAGCCGGAGACCGCCCCGTCACCCGCCGCGACGCCCCAGCCCTCGCCGGTTCCCGCGGCCGCGGAGCCGCCCGAGGTGCCGCTCGTCGTGGCGGGCCGACTGAGCGGACGGATCGATGCCGTGCGCGCAATCGTGATCTATGGCCCGGGGAGCATCGTAAGGGAGCAGGCGCGCGCCGTCCCGGACGCGGACGGCTCCTGGAGAATCCCTCTGCCCGCTCCGGGGACCTACAGGATCGTCCCGATGGGAGAGGGGGCGCGCCCCGTGCGCTCCGAGCCGAACTTTCACACCCTGGAGGTCAAGGATCGCGGCGTGACCGGACTCGATTTCAGGATTCTCGGGACCAGCTGAGCCTTCAGGCGTGGCCGACGGGGGCCGAGCGGGAACGCATCCCCCGGAACACGAGATAGATGCCTGCCCCGATCAGGAGAATCGGCAGGAGCGGGATGGCTCCCAGGATCAGAAGGAAACCAAGCCCCGCGAGCGCGAGAATCCCCTTGAGGAACCGGAACGGCAGGACGAGGACGAAGAACACGAGCCGCAGGACGATCCCGACGAGGAACAGCGCCAGGACGATCGGCGCCGCCACCAGGGCGATGAGGCCGAACAGGAATCCGAGCAGAACAACCGTCCCGGCGATCGTGATCATGGGCATGCCCCTCCCCGCTCCGCACCGAGTATACGTCCGGGACCGGTCCGGGGTTGCACTCTGGCGCGCGGATCAGCGCAGGACGGGGACGTACGGCATCGACAGGACCCCGTCCGGCTCGATCGACGGCCCCTCCTCGATCAACTTTCGAATCTGCCGCTGCAACGCGGCGTAGGATGTCGTCGTCTCCTCGCCGCTCCAGAATTGCGAGAACCAGCTCTTCGCCTCCGGCAGGACGACGAGCTGCACGCGCGCCTCGGGGTCGAGGTGCGCCATCACGAGGGCCCGTCGCAGCGCCGCCGACAGGCCGCCCATCTCGTCCACCAGACCGAGCCGCAGCGCGTCCTCCCCCGACCAGACCCTCCCCTGCGCCACGGCGTGGATCTGGTCGTAGGTCTTGCCGCGCCCCTGGGCCGCCTTGCCGACGAAGTCCTTGTAGATTCGATCGAGCCAGCCCGCGAAGATCTCGCGCTCCTCGGGCGTGTACTTCGCGCTCGTCGAGAAGAAGGTCGCGTGACGGCCGCGCTGCACGGCGTCGAAGGTGATCCCGACCTTGTTCCAGAAGCCGGTGGTGACGAGCTTGCCGGCCAGGACACCGATTGAGGCGGTGATGGTCGCGGGCTCCGCGACGATCTTGTCGGCCCCCATGGCGACGAAGTAGCCGCCCGAGGCGGCCACGTCCCCCATGGAGACGACGAACGGCTTGACGCCTTTCGTGAGCGCCACCTGGCGGTAGATGACGTCGGAGGCGATGTACGAGCCGCCGGGGCTGTCGACGCGGAACACGATCGCCTTGATCGAAGGATCCTCGCGCGCCTTCTTGATCGCCTCGGCGGTCGTGTCCGACCCCATGGTCATGTCCCCCGTGAGCGGGTTGGTCTGGTTCTCGCCGCGCGACACGCCGCCGAGTCCGTAGATCAGGGCGATCTTCGGCCCCCGGGTGTAGAAACGGCCCGCCCTGAGGTACTGACCGACCTTGACGAGGGACGGGGAGTCGGCCCCCTTCTCCTTGAGGCTGTCCTCGAGCTCGTCGCGGTACCCCAGTCTGTCGACCAGCTTCGCCTGCAGCGCCCTCGGCCCGATGTACGGGCCGTCGTCGATGAGGAGGGCGACCTGCTCCTCGGTCATCTTGCGCCCCTTGGCGATCCCGCGCTTCAATTGACCGTAGATGCTGCCGACCAGCGCCTCCATGGACTCGCGGAACGCCTCGTTCATCTCCTTGTCGGTGTAAGTGTTCATCGCCGACTTGTACTTGCCGATGTGGTCCATGTCGGGGACGATCCCGAGCAGGTCCAGCGTCCCGCGGATGAACGGAGGCTCGGCGCGCATGCCGACGAGATTGATGTCGCCCGGCGGCGCCAGCCAGATCGAGCCGCACGCGGTGGCGAGGTAGTAGTCCCTGTTCCCCGCCGAGAACTCGCCGGCCGTCTCGAGGTAGGCGACGGCCCACTTCCCCTCCTTCTGGAAGTCGAGGATGCCGTCCCTCAATTCCTGCAGCTTGGCCGAGCCGGCGCCGGGCCCGTCGATCACGACCAGAAGACCCCTGATCCGCCGGTCGTCCCGCGCCAGGCGCAGCGCCTCGAGGTCATCGCGCAGGGTCAGCTTCCGGCCGCCGAACAGGTGCCACAGCCCCTCCACCTCCACGTGATCGGGGATGTCGTCGTCGAGAACCAGCTCGAGGACGCTCCCCGCCGCAGGCTGCGACGACATGCGCACCATGTAGGCGACGGCCACGAGCCCGGCCACGAGCGTCCCGACGATGAACAGCGCCCGCTTCCCGCTCTTGCTCATGAAGTCGTTCCTCCGACGGCCGGCACGGCGCGTCTCATGCCAAAGTAAAGCACGGTTCCGATCCCGACGCCAGACAGCCCCCCGATGATCTCGTCCCGCTCCAGGGCGCACAGAAGCGCCACGATCGCAAGAGAGGTCAGCGCGGGGATGATACGCCCGCGCAGGGCGTGCCGTTCACCCGGCGCGCCATCCTCCCGCGCGGCCGCCGGCCGGCGCAGGCAGGCGCAGCAGCAGGCCAGGTAGACGAGAAGGCGCGTGCCGGCGCTGACGGCCGCCAGCGTGCTGTAGGCGCTGGCGATGGCCAGCGTGGTCCCGAGCACCCCGATGATCATCGTGGCCCGCACGGGGGTGCGCCAGCCGGCGTGCAGGGACCCCATCCAGAGCGGCAGCTGGCGCGCCGAGGACATGGAGTACATGAGACGCGTCCCGCCGACCAGGCTGATGAGGGCGCAGCCGGCCATCGATGTCGCCGCGATGAAGGTCATGGCGTAGCGCCCCGCGGGGCCGGCCAGGATCCCGGCGACGCTCGCCAGGGGGGCCTGCTCCGACGCGAGGTTGTCGAGCATCCCCGCCGCCACGAGGTGGACCGGCAGGTAGATGGCGCACACGGTCAGGATCGTGGCGATGACCGCGAACGGCATGTCCCGGCGGGGCTGCAGCGACTCTTCGGCAGGGACGGTCAGGATCTCGAATCCCGAGAACGCGAAGATCAGGAGCAGGACGGCGCGCACGAAGCTCATCGGCTCGACCGGGACCGCTTCCAGGTTTTCCAGGCGCAGGAAGAACAGGCCGGCGATCGCCAGGACGACGAGCGGCACGACCTTGGCCACGGTGAACAGGTTGGTCGCCCTCGAGGTCTGCCGGATGCCGATCATGTTGATCGTGGTGATGAGGGCCGAGCAGGCGATGATGACCAGGGCCCGGCCGATCGGTGTGGCGGCCCAGGGCAGGAGCGCCCCGAGGTAGCGCCCGAATCCATTGACCAGACCCGCCATCGCCGTGATCCGGGCCAGGCAGAACAGCCAGCCGACCTGGAAGCCGGCGAACTCGCCGAACACGCGGTGCACGTAAAGGTAGGGGCCGCCCGAGATCTCGTAGCGCGACGACAGCGAGGCCAGCGCCAGGCCGACGCCGATCGCCACCAGGCCCGCCACGACGTACGCGAAGATCGCCGACCGTCCGATGAGACCGGTCACCTCCGCGGGGAGGATGAAGATCCCGCCGCCGATGACCGAGTTGATGCCGAGTGCGACCAGTCGGAGACGGCCGAGGTGCCGCAGCGGCGCGACCGCGACGCTTCCGCTCACCCGCGCGGGCTTCGCCGGCAGGTCTCGCACTCGCACAGCGGACGCAGCCTGTCGAACGTGTAGATTCCGGTCGAGTGGCCATCGCTCCAGGTGATCTGCAGACCGTAGCGTCCGACCGGCTTGACGCTGAGCGCCCGGATGTCGGCAGGCAGAGAGCCGGCCTCGAGCCGCCTCTCACCCGACCATTCGTCCTCGCACAGGGCGCACTTGCACGCCAGGCGGAGGTGCGCCGGGGTGTAGACCGCCGCGTGGCCGTCGTCCCACACGATCGAGAGTCCGCCGTCGCTCCCGATCTCGACCTTGCGCGGCTGGCTCACCTACGAGGAGGTCCGGATCACTACTGCCCGCCCTTCCCGGACGGTGCCGTCGCCGGGGGGGCCGCAGGCGGGGGCGGCGGAACCGGGATCTTGAGCCGGGTCAGCTCGGCGTTGATCAGCTGGGCGAAGTCGTCGAAGGGTCTCGCGCCCGACAGGAAACGTCCGTTGACGAAGAAGGCCGGCGTCCCGGAGGCGCCCAGCGACTTGGCCTCCGCCACGTCGGAGTCGATCGCGGGCTTGCTGCGCGCCGAGTTCAGGGCGGCCTCGAACCGGCCGATGTCGAGCCCGACCTCCTTCGCGTAGCGCAGCAGATCGTCGTGCGTCAGCTTCTGCTGGTTGGCGAACAGCTTGTCGTGGTACTCCCAGAACTTCCCCTGCTCGTAGGCCGCCATCGACGCCAGCGCCGACGGCATCGCGAACGGGTGGAACGGCAGCGGGTTGTTCTTCCAGACGATGCGCACCTTTTCACCGTACGTCCTGTGAATCTGGTCGAGGGTCGGACCGACCCTCGCGCAGAAGGGTCACTGGAAGTCGGAGAACTCGACGATCGTGACCGGCGCGGCCCTGGGCCCCTCGAATGGAGCGCCGTCGGTCTTCACCGCGTAGACCTTGTCCGGATCGGGCCCCTGCGGGCGGGCCTGCGCGGTCTTCGCCCCGGCGTCGATCTTCGCGCCGAGCGCCGTGACGCGCGAATCGAGCTGGTTGAGCTTCTCGTTCAGCGCCGCCTGCTGCTGCGTCGTCTCGTAGAGGTTCATGCCGGTGATGGCGATCAACACCGCCACCCCGGCCAGGGTCGCGCCGCGGATCGTCCCCGGAGACATCCCTCCGGACGGCCGGTCCATGGCGGGCCCCCGCCCTCCCGGATTGTTCTGGTTCTGTTTCGCCATGGTCGAACTGTCCTCCCGAAAGTGCTTATGTTAGCATCCAACCCGCCTTCACACGTCAATATAGGGAGGACCGCCATGGCCGACAAGATCCGCCGAGCCGATTACCAGTACGTGCAAGTCCCCGACAAGCCCGGCGAGGGGGCCCGCATCCTGGGCGCCCTGAAGGACGCCGGAGTCAATCTCCTGTCCTTGACCGCCTTCCCCGACGGCAAGGGGACGACCCAGATCGATCTCGTCACCGAGAACGCCGACGGGCTCGCCAAGGCCGCCAAGGGTCTGGGCCTGAAGCTGAGCGACAGGAAGCGCGCCTTCTTCATCCAGGGGGACGACCGCGCCGGTGCGGCGGCCGAGATCTTCAGGAAACTGGCCGACGCCGGCGTCAACGTCCACGCCACCAACGCCGCGGCGGGCGCGCGGGGCGGCTTCGGCATGATCGTCTGGGTGAGGCCCGAGAACTACGACAAGGCGGCGAAGGCACTGGGGGTCTGACGCGGTCCGCTACGCCTGTCGTCCGTTCACCGTCCACCCGGCCAGCCTGCGGATCTCGTTCTCCCACATCTGGCGCTGCGCGAACAGCTCGTGGATCTGACGGCCGTTCTTCACGGTCGGGTTCTTGAAGTAGAGGGACAGCCAGTCCTGCGCGCCGCGCAGACCGGCCCGGGCCGCCAGGTCGGCGAGGAGAACGAGATCGAGCGCGAGCGGCGCCGCCAGGATCGAGTCGCGGCAGAGGAAATTGATCTTGATCTGCATCGGGTAGCCGAGCCACCCGACGAGATCGATGTTGTCCCAGGCCTCCTTGTTGTCCCCGCGCGGCGGGTAGTAATCGATGCGCACGCGGTGGACCAGATCGCCGTACAGGTCCGGGTAGAGCTCCGGGTCGAGGATCGCCTTCAGGGCGGCCATCTTGCTCTCTTCCTTGCTCTTCAGGCACTGCGGGTCGTCGAGGACCTCCCCGTCGCGGTTCCCGAGGATGTTCGTCGAGTACCATCCGGCCACGCCGAGGGCGCGCGCCTTGAAACCCGGGGCCAGTATGGTCTTCAGCAGGGTCTGGCCGGTCTTCAAATCCCGGCCCGCCACGGGTACTTTCATCTCCTCCGCCATCTGCACGAGAGCGGGGATGTCGACGGCGTGGCTCGGCGTGCAGTTGACGACCGGGATCCTCTGGCGGAGGGCGGCGTACGAATAGAGCATCGCGGGGCTGATGCGCGCGTCGTCCGCCGCCAGCGCCCGCTCGAAGAGCTTCAGGTCGGAATGGATGTCCTCGACCGGCTGATAGGTCTCCGTCGAGGCGGCGTTGAGCAGCACCAGGCGGGCGATCCCGGCGCTTTTGCGGAAGGAGGCGATGTCCTTCTCGATCTCGGCCACGTTCGCGAGATGCCCCTGCCGTGAGCGGCAGTGCGTCGCCTCGATACGGTGCACGTAGCGCGGGTCGAAGATGCCGCGCCACGGCCGGATCGAGTCGAGCTCCTGCCGCAGCGGCTCCAGGAGCCTCTCGTCCAGCACCCGCGCCTTCACGGCGGCGCGGTAGACGCTGTCCGGCAGGATGTCCCAGACGCCGAACACCAGATCGTCGAGGGAGGAGAGGGGCACCGCCCGCGCCACAGGGACGGGGGCCGGCCGCTCGTGCGGGCCGGCGACGTAACCCAGCTGGGTCAGGGCGCCGATCGGCTTGCCGAGCCCCCGGCGCACCGCCAGCACACCGGCGATGAGCGAGGTCGAAAGGGATCCAGCACCCACCACGACGACCCCCAGGCGGCCGGCGGCCGCGGCAGGGGGGACCGGCTTCTGTCTCATGGTTCTCCCCGACGACTGATAGGATGAACCGGCCACGATGCCGGTGGACGGAGCGACTGACGTACTCTAGAATCACCCGTCGGTTCGTGCGCCTTCGGGGGCGTAAGGAGGAAGACTTGGCACAGCTGGCGATACACGGCGGCAAGCCCGCGGTCCAGAGAGACCGGGCGGTCCGCTGGCCGGTGATCGGCGACGAGGAACGGCAGGCCGTCCTCGCGGTCCTGGACAGCGGTGTTCTGTGCGGCGCCCGCGCGCCGCAGCAGAAGGCCCTGGAGGAGGAGTTCGCCCGTTTCATCGGGGCGCGCTCCTGCCTCGCGACCAACAGCGGCACGGCGGCGCTCCACATGGCGGTCGCCGCCGCGGGGCTCGAGCCGGGCGACGAGGTCGTGACCAGCGCCTTCACCTACCCGGCGACCGCCCTGGCCATCCTGCAGCACAACGCGGTCCCGACCTTCGCCGACATCGATCCCGTCACCTTCAACATCGACCCGGCCGGCATCGAGGAGCGGATCACCTCCCGCACGCGGGCGATCATGCCGGTCCACATCCACGGCCTGCCGTGCGACATGGACGCGATCGACGCCATCGCGCGCCGGCACGACCTCCTGGTCATCGAGGACGCGGCGCAGGCGCACGGAGCGACCTACCGCTCGCGCCAGGTCGGGACGCTGGGCGACATGGCGGGGTTCTCCCTCAACGCCACCAAGAACCTTCCTTGCGGGGAGGGGGGCCTGTTCGTCACGGGCAACGAACGGCTCCTGGCGCGCGCCACGTCCTTCCGCATCCTGGGACAGACGCGCGACGAGGTGCCGCTCGACCAGGCCCATCCTCTCGACTCGGCCACCGATTCGGAGTTCGCCGGGATGGGCTTCATGTACCTGAACCAGGAGATCCCGGCGGCGATCGCCCGCGTGCAGCTGCGACGTCTCGGTGGGTTCAACGCGAACGCCGCGGCCAACGCCGCCCTGCTCACGTCGCGTCTGGAGACGCTTGCGGGCGTGACGCCGCCCCGCTGTCCCGCCGACCGGACCCATGTCTATCACAAGTACCGGGTGCGGCTGGACGCGCGCGCCCTCGGTCTCGCGATCGATCCGACCCTCCTGCGGGACCGGGTCGTGGCGGCGCTCCGCGCGGAGGGGGTCGAGGTCATGCTCTGGCTCGACCGGCCGGTCCCGGAGATGCCGGTCTTCCAGGGCCGGGCGAACTCCCGCAAGGGCGAGCACCCCCGGACGACGGCGCTCCTCGCCGACTCGCTCGTGCTGGGGTCGCAGTCGTATCCCCTGTTCCCGCAGCCGCGGGTCCTGATGGAGCAGTACGCGGACGCGTTCGAGAAGGTGCTGACGCATATCACCGAGCTCGCCGGCCCCGGGGCGGCGTAGGGACATTCCGGAAGCATGCCGCTGCGAATCGGGATCCTGGGAGCGGGTCACATGGGCCGGACGCACGCCGAGGTTCTGCGGCGCGACGACCGTGTGCGCATCGTCGGCGTCGCCGACCCCGACGCCGACCGGGCCGGGCACCTCGCCGGCGATCTCCGCGTTCCTCATCACACCGATCTCGAGGCTCTGTTCCGCGCCGGTCTCGATCTTCTCGTCGTCACCACGCCGAACCGCTTCCACTTCGAGGCCTCCATGGCGGCGCTCGAGCGGGGCGTCGGCGTCGTGAGCGAGAAGCCGATGGCCATCCACATCGAGGACGCGCGGCGGCTCTGCGAGGCGGCGGAGCGTCCCGGCGCCTTCTTCACCGTGGCCCACAACCGCCGGCACGCCCCGGTCTACGGACGCGTCCGGGGGCTGCTGCGCGAGGGGTTCCGGCCGCTCCTGGCCAGCTTCAAGATGCACGAGGGGGACTACCGCACCCCGCCGTGGGTCTCCGACCGTTCCATGTCGGGCGGGTTTCTCTACGAGAACCTGGTCCACTTCTTCGATCTCATGGAGTGGCTGATCGCGCCGATCTCCGAGGTGTCCTGCCTGGCTCGGGGCCCGCTCTACCCGGACCTCAACGACTTCGTCATCTCGATCGCCTTCGAAGGGGGCGCCATCGGCGCCCTGACCGCCACGGGTCACGCGTCGTGGGTCCGCCCCGCGGAGCGCACCGAGCTCGTGGGCGACCACGCCACGATCGTCGTGGAGGAGCTCGACCGGGTCCTGCACTCGCCGGGCGGCGGTGCACCTGTCGGCATCGACGACTTCGCCGATCTCTCCCGCGAGGAGCGCTGGGGTTACGTCGCGCAGGATCGCGAGATCGTCGAGGCGTTCCTCGCGGGCCGGAAGACCTGCTTCTCCCCGCGCCGCGCCCTGCGGTCGCTCGAGATCGCGGACGCCTGCTCCCTCGCCGCCCTCGAGGGGCGCGCGGTGCGGCCCGGCCCCCCGCCCTCCGACTGAGTTTCCTGTCGTCATGGATTCACTCCTAGGCCAGCACGCTCGAGGTCACGGCGGTCTCGGCCCGGAACAGTGTCTTGCGGAGATCCACGATCGATCGCAGCTTGCGCCCCGTGCGCAGGGTGCCGCGCGCGTTCCCGCCGACGCTCATCTCGCACAGACCCATGGAGACGTTGCGGGCCATGTCCGGGAACTGCTCCTCGAGCGATCTCCGGATCGCCCGCTCGACCGACGTCTGCGACGCCCCGTCCTGGAGCTCCACCCGGATCTCGACGGCGTCGCGCAGCCCCGGACGCGTCACCAGCACCTGCCAGTCGTGCGCGATGCCGGTCACCCCTTCGAGCACCTTCTCGAACATCCAGGGGCTGATGTTGCCGAGACCGCAGTTCACCATCTCGTCGCAGCGGCCGACGATCTTGGAGATGCGCCGCAGCATTTTCAAGTCACAGTCGCAGACGCCCTCCATGAACCGCGCCACGTCCGACGTCCGGTAGCGCAGAAGCGGCATCACCTTGCGCGACAGGGTCGTGAAGACGAGCTCGCCGTGACCCTGGTCGTCCGGCTCGGGAATCTCGAACCAGAACTTCAACTCCTGCAGATGATAGCCGTTCCGGCGCGCGCACTCCGTCCCGGCGCTGCCGAACGACTCGGTCTGGCCGTAGGTCAGGTAGAGCGTCGTCCTCCAGGCCTCCTCGACGTGACGGCGCGATTTCTCGGACATGTTCTCCCCGCCGACCAGCATGAGCTTGACCGGCCAGGTCCCGCGCTTCTCGGCGATCTCCGTCAGGCTCACGATCCAGGACGGCTCGACCACCATGACGTTGAAACGATAGTCGAGCGCCCGATCGTAGAACTCCGCGGGCGGGATCTTGCTCGCCTCGATCAGCAGGCACCCCAGGGTCTGCGCCGCCGCCCTCAGGGTCGGCCCGGCGTTCCAGAACGACAGATCGAGGGCCGACACCATGCGGTCCTCCTTGCGCACGCCGAGGGCGTACAGCCCGGCCGCGCCGTCACGACCCAGGTCCCGCATCTCCTCGAGCGAGAAGAACAGCTTCTTGCTCTTCGGCGAGAGCGTGCCGGTCGTCTCGAAGCCCAGCTGCGGGCGGTCGCACAGGAACTCCTCGACCGGGTGGGTCAGCAGGTCCGTCGAGGTCGTGAAGATGTCCCCCAGGTCGGCGGGGCATCTCACCATCGCCGGATCGATGTGGTGCTCCTGGAACTTCCTGCGGTAGAAGGCCGATCGAGCCGCGACCCAGCGGACGGTGGTCTTGAAGTCCAGCTTCTGGGTGTTGCGGATGTATCCGTCCGGCATGCGGCGCGCGAACCAGAGCCGCCGGGTCGGCGAATCCCCCAGGACGACGCGATCGAGCCAGTTGCTCAGAGCGTTGCGCATGCGCCTCTCAAGAGCGCTCGGACCGCAGCGGGGCGCGCGCGTGCGCCTCGGCGTCCGGCCTGCCCGGTTCTCCCGCCGCCGGGGCGTCGGGCTGCGGATCTCCGCGCTGCCAGCGGCGCAGCCGCTCCGCTTCGGCCTCACCGATGATGTTCCGGCCCGCCTCATACCAGGTCCGGGCGCCGAGGATCGTCCCCCATCCCGTGCGCGTGAACTTCGGCCGCGGCCGGAGCACCATGAGGCGATCGCCCAGAAGCGTCTGCCAGCGGTCGAGCTCGCTCAGACGAGCGCGGCGCCGCGAGCCGCTCAAGTCGACGGCGATCACGTGCGTTGCGGACACGGGGGCCGCCACGGCGTGGACCACGGGGGACGGCGCCGCGAACGCCCCGTCCACCAGGACGCGCTCCAGACCGTCGACCTCCTTGTGGAGCGGAGGGAACAGGATCGGGAGGCGGCTGCTGGCGCGCACGGCCTCGGAGAGATGGAAGCCGCGCTCGCATCCGGTCACGGCGAAGATCCGCTCGCCCCGCCGCCGATCGTGCATCAGGAAGCCGATCATCCGCACACCGTGATGCAGCCGGCGGAAGTCGTGCCGGTCGAGCACCGCGAGCAGGTCGTGCACCGGGTCGGCCCAGCGCCGCACCAGGCGCCGCCCGAGGCCCGGCGAGCGCATCGACAGCGCGTGGGCCAGGACCCGCTTGGCGTTCGTCTCCAGGGCGAATTGCAGGAGCTCGTCCACCGTCCGGCCCGCGGCGGCGTAGTAGGCGGTGATCAGGCTGCCGACGCTGCAGCCGACCATGGCGTACAGCGGAACGCGCAGCTCGACGAGGCGGGCCAGCACGCCGACGTGGGCCGGGCCCCGGAACCCACCCGACCCCAGGACGATTGCGATGCGCTGCCCGGCGGTCGCCGGGCGGCCGCTTTTCGTCATGCGGCGACTGGGCTCATGTGATCGTCGAAGACATCCATCAGTCGATGACCTCTGGGTGATCGTGCTCTGCAGGGCCATAAGAATACACGTCGGCCCTTCTCCTGACAATTCGCGCGCGATATCCGCGGCCCTCGTATCGGGACGTCAGGGCTGTCCCTTCGCTTCCTTGACGGCCCTCGTGAGGGCGGGAACGATCTCGAAGAGATCGCCGACGACACCCACGTCGGCGACGCCGAAGATCGGCGCGTCGGGGTCCTTGTTGATGGCGACGATGTACCCCGAGCCCTTCATGCCGACGATGTGCTGGATGGCGCCGGAGATGCCGCAGGCGATGTACAGCTTCGGATTGACGGTGACGCCCGAGCTGCCCACCTGGTGCTCGTGCGGAAGCCAGCCCATGTCCGTGACCGGTCGCGAGGCGCCGACCTGCCCCCCGAGCGCCGCGGCGAGGTCCTTGATCACGGAGAACTTCTCGGGGGCGCCGACGCCGCGTCCGCCCGAGACGATGATCGGAGCCTGGGTCAGGTCGACGGCGCCGCCCTCCCCTTTCTTGATGCCGACGAACCGGGCGCGCAGGTCGCCGGGCGCGACGCCGGCCGGCACGACGCGCACCGTCCCCCGCGTCGTGCCGGAGTAGGCGGGCGATGCCCCTTTCTGGAGGGTCGCCATCTTCGGCCGCGCGTCTCCCATGTCGACCACCTGGATGAACTTGCCGTTGAACGCCTTGCGCGTGAACAGGGGCCGCCCCCCCTCGAAGAGGATCTGGGAGCATTCGGTGGCGATCGGGACGCCGAGCCCGGCGGCGACCAAGGGCGCCAGGTCCCAGCCGTTCGGCGTGTGGCCGACCAGGACGATCTCGGGCGTCTCGGCCTTGATCAGAGATTCGAGGACGCGCGTGTGGCCGTCGCAGGTGTAGTCCGCCACGGCCTCCCCCTCGACGCAGATCACCTCGGCGGCGCCGCGCGCGGCCAGCCCCTCGGCCGGAGCGCCCCGGCCCATGCCGATCAGGACCGCCTTGATCTCCGCCGGCTGCCAGCCCGCCTCCCCCGCGAGGCGGTGCGCCATCCCGAGGAGCTCGAAGGTCGTCTCGCGGATCGCCCCGCTCTCATGCTCGGCCAGGATCAGGATCCTGCAGGCCATCTCAGATGACCCCCGTCTTTTCCCTGATCCGCGTCACCAGGTCCTTGGCGATTTTGTCGGCAGAGCCCGTGAGCACCTCGGCCCCCTTCCCCTTCGGAGGAGGCGCCAGCCGCACCGTCCTGTAGCGCCCCTTCGAGGCGGCGATCTCCGCGGCCCCCAGCTTGAGGTCGGCGAGCGACAGCGTCCTGATCTCCTTCTTCTTGGCCGCCATGATCCCCTTCAGGCTTGCGTAGCGCGGCTCGTTGATGCCGGTCTGCACGGTGATTACCGCCGGCAGCGTCAGATCGACGATCTGCAGCCGGTTGTTCTCCAGCTCGCGCTCCACGCGGACCACACCGTTCTCCTGCAGCGCCAGACTCATGGCCGCCGTGGCGCACGGTCGATCCAGAAGACGCGCCACGAATGGGCCGACCTGCATGGCGTTGTCGTCGTCGGCCTGCAGACCCGCCAGGATCAGCGAGAATCCCTCGTCCTTGACGGCCGCCACGATGACGCGCGCGATCGACAGCGGGTCGGCGCCCTCGAGTGCTGTGTCCTTGACGTGCACGGCCCGGTCGGCCCCGGTGGCCAGGCAGGTCCTGAGCGCCGTGGAGGCGCGCTCCGGCCCGACAGTCAGGGCCACCACCTCGGCGACTCGGCCGGCGTCCTTCAGCCGCAGCACCTCCTCCAGGGCGTAGCGATCGTAGTCGTTCAGACCGTAGGTGAGATTGCTCTCGTCCACCCAGGTGCCGGAGGAGTTGATGCGGAACGGCGAATCGGTGTTCGGCACCTGCTTGACGAGAACCAGGCTCTTCATGCGCCGCCTATCATAATCGACAGAGCGGCTGGAACGACCGGCGAGATCTCAGGGAGAGGTCAGGTCCACGGGGCCGCTGACCTGGATGCCGGCGATCGGTGTGCCGGTCGGATCCACCGCCTGGGCATTCTCGAAGACGAGCGTCGTGGTGCCGGACGCGACCCCCATGAACGGAAGCGTGATGACGGTCTTCTCGGCCCCCGTCAGGCCGATCGACGCCAGCACGCCCCCGATCGCGATCACCCGGCCCGTCCACGACGCTGTCGTCATGCCGCCCCCCGCAGGGAGCCACGATACCGAATCGATCGCGGGCAGCGCAAGGACGGCCGCGGTCGGGCGCGCGCGGGCCTCCGGCGCCGGCCGTTCCGCGCCGGCGCCGGAGGCTGGGAGACCCTGGGAGACGGGGCGCATGGACCGTCCCTGGGCGTGAAGGCGGGTCAGGACTCGGGTTCGCCCGGCGGGTGAGGGTCCTCCCTTCTGTCGCTTCTGGCTGGACGTCTGCGGAATTTCGTCGGCTGCGGAACGGTGTCGCGCGGGCCGTCGTACAGAAGCCGGTAGCGTCCGTACGTCACGCGCTCCACCAGGACCTGGCTCGCCGCCAGGTTCCCCATGCAGTAGCGGACCAGGAAGCTGTGCACGCGCGACAGCGGCCAATCGGGATTCTCGAGAGCCCTCGCCGCCTCGCGGGCGCTGAACGGCTCGCGCAGCCGGCCCGCCACAATCGCCTCACGGATGAGATCGGGCAGATCCATACCCCGGCCCTGCCTTGTCTGCGGCGACAGCGATCAGATTCCTGTTCCGAGAACTCTGCGACGACTGCGTACAGCGATCACGGCGGCGAGATGTTGCGGGACTGTGAGGCACTTCAACTGAGGGGGGTCTCTGCGGCTTGAGTCCCCGGCCCTTCTCCTCGGTCGGGCTGCGGGGAATGTACCGCGAGTCACACTCGCATGCAATTGCTATTTTGACATTTTCGATCAGGCCCACAACTCAGCGTCGCTTCGGCGCCCCGCCGCCCGAGGAGATGAGATTGTCTTCTTCCCCCGGACAACCGCCGTCGCACGATGCCGGCTCGAGCGGCAGCGGCACCGCCTCCGTGCCGAACCCGCTCGTGCCGCGACCCACCCGGTAGTCCACCAGGTAGAAGAAGGCCCGGCCCGCCGGCGGGATCGCGCTCGCGGCGGGCGACCCGACCCCCTCCGTGAAGGAGGCCGACGTGATCAGCCGCGCCGGGACACGCACAGCCCCCAGCGTGATCCGGTTCCCGTCCACCTTCAGGCTCGCGACATCTCCTGCGATCACGTCGTAGGCCTGCGCCCCGCTCACGGCGCTCCAGTACACGCGCGCCAGACCCGCCGCCCCGCCCGGTTCGAGCCGCAGGCTCACCGGGTCAGGCCCTTCTCCCAGGTCGTGCGGCACAGTCACCACGGCGAGGGCCGAGGCGCTGTTTCCCGAGGCATCCCTGGCCGCGTAGGTCAGCTCGTACGACCGACCCGGCCCGTCGCCCGATCGCTCCGCTCGCAGCAGGACTTCGCCGTCCGACGTGCCGACGTCGGCGCCCATGACGTCGCCGGTGGTCCGGCCGTCGCCGTCCCCGGGCGCGTCGTCCGGCTCGCTGCTCACGACCGAGACCAGACGCGCCGTCGCCGCCGGATCGCACCGGTCGCTCACCTGCCAGCCGACCCTCACCGGCACCAGGCGGTGGTTGGGCGGCCAGAGGACGGACGGGTAGGCCGCCAGCGTCAACAGGGGCGGCGTCGTGTCGCGCACCGTGACATGTGTCGTGCATGTCGCCGTGTTGCCTGTCGCGTCCCTCGCGGTGAACGTCACGGGTGTCGTCCCGAGCGGGTAGATCCCCGAGGCGTCCGCTCCCGTGGAGCGGCTGCCCGTGATGGTGACCGTGGAGCTGCAGGCGTCCGACGCGGTCGCCAGGACCTGCACCTGCGCCCCGTCGGCAGTCGTGCACTCAGTGCTCGCCGCGACCGGACAGATCAAATGAGGTGGGGATGAATCCACAACCGTGACGACCTTCTGGGTCGTGTCCGTCAGTCCCTTCGAGTCTGTCACCCGCAGCTCGATCGTGTGCGCGCCGAGAGTCAGGCTCACGTTGAGCACGGCACCTGAACCCGACGGCTGCTCGTCGGGTTGTCCAGGGTCCCGGAACCACTCATACGACACAATGTCATCGTTCGTCCCGGGTGTCGAGTCGGGGTCGGTCGAAGCCGACGCGTCGAGCGTGACCACACTGCCCGCCGGGCCCGAGCATTCGACCGTCGCCGCCGATGTAATCACTGCGCGCGGAGGACTGTTCGGTCCAACGAACACCATCCGCGACTCACCCAGCGATTGGAAGGTCCCCTCCACGCCGATGGGAGGCGTGATTCCGTCGGTCAGCATGATCGTGAGGAGGTAGTGTCTGCCGGTCCGGAGCGTCGCGATGTCCACCTGCGACGGCAGACCCGAGTCGAGCGTCAGTCGCAGAATGGAGACCGCCGGCTCTCTCATCGTCAGTGTCGTCTCGTCGAAGCTGTCGATGAGCATGTCGAGACCGCCGGCCCCGGAGCCATACGGTCGAATGCAGATCGGCGCGGGCAGGCTGAGATCGACGAGGGACATCGAAGTGTCGAACGCCGCCGTCGGGCCATTGCACATTCCTGGGGCGAGGAGGTAATCGGGGTGCCGGTCGCCACAGCCTAGGAAGCCTCCGAGGTCGAATAGGAATGGCGCTCCAGCCACGCCGTTGGTGAATCCGATCCCCTCGTCCGGGACACCAGATGGCAGAAAGCCCTGGCTGCAATCCAGCCCCGCCAGCAGGTCGGGCAGGACCAGGGTGTCCTCACCGGTTGCCAGAATCTCCAGCGACCCACGCAGCGGGATGTTCAGTGGGTTGGTCGCGGTCACTTCGACTTCGAGCGTCTCCCCTGAATGTCGAAACCCGACAAGAGAGAGGGTCGGCTCGCAGGCGTCTCCGAAGCCGTCATGGTTCGAGTCGGTCTGATCGGCGTTCGCGGCGGTCGGACAATTGTCGCAGGCGTTCCCGTGACCGTCCCCGTCCGAATCGATCTGATCGGGATTCGGACCGGGACAGTTGTCGACATCGCCACAGACGCCGTCCCCGTCCCGGTCGTTGAACGGGTCGCGCGGACATTTATCGCACGCGTCCCCTGCCCCGTCGCCGTCCGTGTCGATCTGGGACGCGTTGAACACGGATACGCAGTTGTCCGCGGCGCAGGTGTTGGCGGGGAAACCGGGATTGCCGTAGCCGTCGTGATCGGTGTCCGTGCAGAGGTCCTCGGCATCGGGGACACCGTCGCCGTCCCTGTCAGCGAGACTCCTCATGCTCAGGACGATCGACACGGTCCCCGGACCTCCAAGATTCGCGATCGCGAGATCGGGGCTGCCGTCTCCATTGAATTCGGCCGTGGCGACGAAGTCCGCCATCGGATCGGCCGCGAAGCGCAGACGTGGGCCGAAGGTCCCATCTCCCTTGCCAAGGAAGAGGGCGACCTCGCCAAATACGCTCTGAAGTTTCCCCTCGGAATCGACGACGATCAAATCGGGCCGGCCGTCGGAATTGAAGTCCCCGACGCTGATCGATGCGGCGAACCGTCCGACATGGAGCTGGGACCCCGGCAGGAATGTGCCATCACCACGGCCCAGAAGAACCGTGACGTCGTTCGTCCCGAGGTTGAACGGGATGCCTCCACCGGACACGGCGAGATCGCTGGCCCCATCCCCATTGAAATCGGCGGTTGCTATCGACGAGGGGAATCCCGCCGCGTCATACTTGACGGGCGCCTCGAAGGTTCCATCTCCCCGGCTCATCAGGACGGAAATGCTGCTGGTGCCGGAGTTCGCGACAACCAGATCCTTCTTTCCATCGTGGTTCAGGTCCTCGGCCGCAATGAAGGCGGAGCCATCGTCCGGGTCGGCAAACTGCAGACGCGTCTCGGGCTCGAAGGAGCCGTCACCGCGTCCCAGGAGGACGGAAACGTCTGTCGACCCGAACCCCCCGTACCCGTTCAAGACGGCGAGATCCTGCCTGCCGTCCCCGTTGAGGTCCGCAGCCGCGGCTATGGACGGTCCTTGTCCCGCCGCGACGCGCGTCTCCGGCAGGAATGTTCCATCGCCACGACCGAGGAGAACCGAAAGATCGGAAGAGAAAAAGTTGGCGGTGACCAAGTCCTCTCTGCCGTCGCCATTCAAGTCGGCCACAACCGCGGACAGAGGATTGCTGCCCACTTTTGGTCCGGGGAGTTGGTCGAACGAGCCGTCTCCCCTGCCGATCAGGATCGAAACGCTGCCATCATTCAACTCATTGCCCAGGCCGGAATTGGACACGACGAGGTCGCGGGCTCCGTCGCCGTTCAAATCGGCCACGGCGACGGCGAGCGGACCCGACCCGGCCGGCTCGTCGTGTCGTGCCGCCAGGGTCATATTTCCCTGACTCAGGAACACCGCGAGATTGCCCGCCTGAAGGAACTGGGGACCGCCGGAAAGCGCCGTGACGTCTTGCCTGCCATCTCCGTTCACATCCCCGACCGCCAGCTCGGCAGGCCGCAGACCGGAGGGGAAGTGTCTGGCTACCTCGAACGTGCCGTCGCCGAGACCGCGCAGGATCACAAGCTCGTTGGCAAAGAATCTGCTTACCACTATATCGATCCTGCCGTCCCCGTCGAGGTCCCCGGTCGCGACAGGGCCGTTCCCCCCCTGCAGGACGATCGAGTCCGGTGCAAAGGTTCCGTCACCGTGATTCAGCGCGACACGTACTTCTCCATTGGAGGAGACCCGATCGGGTGCGCCGTCGCCATTCACGTCGGCGAACGCCAGCGAGGACGGCATCGCTCCGAGAGAATAGGAATGTCCGAGCGTGCCATCCCCCTTTCCCGGAAAGGCCAGGACCTCCCTGGGGAATGCATTGGCCCGGAGATCGGGGAGGGTCACGAGGTCTGCGGCGCCGTCCCGGTTCAGATCGACGACCCTCAACGACCCGATCTGACCCTGAGCATTGAACAGGACGGAGGGATCGAACGTCCCGTCGCCACGGCCGAGAAGGATCATGATCTCCGCGAGGGCGCCAGCATCGGTGAACAGACCGGAGACCGCGATGTCTTCCTTTCCGTCCTTGTTGAAATCGCCCGCCGCGACGGCGTATGGTGGGAAGATGGGCAATGGGATCGCGATGAAGTCTCCCAGCGATCCGGAGGGGGTACGCGGGTAGAGCCTGATCTCCCTGGGACCGCTTCCCACCACCAGATCGTTTCGCCCATCGTCGTTGAAATCTCCCACGGCCGTGGAGGTCCCCCGCAGGATCTGCTCCTTCAGCTGGAACGTCCCGTCACCGTCACCTTGCATGATTGAAACGCTGAAGCCGAATGGACCACTGACATCCAGATTCGCGACGATCGCGTCCAAGTGGCCGTCCCCCAGGACGTCCACGAGCTGGAGATAGGACGGAATGAACCCTCCGAGCTCGAAGACGGGAGCGGGGAAAAGCGCCCCCGCGAACGCCGGTTCGCACGCGTCACCGAGCCCATCGGCGTTACCGTCACTCTGCGTCGGGTTTGGCACATCCGGGCAGTTGTCGCACAGATTCCCCCGCCCGTCACCGTCCCGGTCGCGCTGTTCGGCATCGGGCACATCCGGACAGACGTCTAGATCTCCACAGACACCGTCGCGGTCGGTATCATCCAATGGATCGAACGGGCAGATGTCGCACGCATTACCTGCGCCATCGAGGTCCGAATTCTGCTGAGAGGGATTCGACACGGACGGGCAGTTGTCACACACATTCCCCACACCATCACCGTCGGTGTCCGTCTGGCTGCTGTCGGGATAGGCAGGACAGTTGTCGACCGGACAGGTATTGGCAGGGAAACCCGGATTGCCGAATCCATCCCGGTCGGTGTCCGTGCACGGATCGCAGGCATCGGCGACACCGTCGTGATCGAAGTCCTGCTGCGACGGGTTGTAGGCGGCGCAGTTGTCGCAGGCGTCCCCTATCCCGTCTCCGTCCGCGTCGGCCTGCGAGGCGTTCGGCAGGAACGGACAATTGTCGGTGGGACAAGTATTGGCCGGATAACCGGGCTCCCCGAATCCGTCGCCATCCGGATCGGTGCAGAGATCGCATGCGTCTCCAAGACCGTCCCGGTCCCGGTCGGATTGCGACGGGTTGTTGGCGGAGATGCAGTTGTCGCACGCATCGCCGACACCATCCGCATCCCGGTCGGACTGGGAAGGGTTGGCCAGATAGGGGCAGTTGTCACGAGGACAGGTGCTCGCTGGGAAGCCCCGTTCGCCATACCCGTCTCCATCGACATCGGTACAGGTATCGACGCGGTCCTCTACGCCATCGTGGTCGCTGTCGGGGTACGAGCCATGATTGAAGAGGACGGACACCCCCTTCCAGTGCGCGATGACCAGATCGACCCGGGTGTCGTCGTCGAAGTCGGCCGCAAGGATGCCGGAGGCGCCGGCCGCCGCGGCGTAGCGTCCACCGGGCGTGAAAGTTCCGTCGCCGCGGCCCAGGAGAACCGGGACGTCCCCCGCGACGCTGTCGGCGATAGCGAGATCGAGTACACCGTCGCCGTTCACGTCAGCCACAGCGAGGCCGCGCGAGGAACCGGGCAGCGAATACTCTGCCGGCGGTTCGAACGTGCCGTCGCCCCGTCCCAACATGACGTCGACCTCGGTGACGATTCCGTAGAGATCGGGAAGAAGAACGGCAAGATCGAGCCGCCCGTCCGAGTTGAGATCGTTCAGCGCAACAAACGCAGGTGATCCACCCAGCGGGATGAGGCTGGGCGATCCAAGTGTCCCATCACCCTGTCCCGGGAAAATGACGGCCTGGTTGCCCGTGCTGTCGGCCGCGACGACATCGACTCGTCGATCGCCGTCGAGATCCCCGACGGCTACGGAGACGAGCGCGGTGCCGCTCGTGTAGCGAACCTGGGGCATGAAGGTTCCGTCGCCCCGTCCCAGGAGAACGGAAATCGTGTTCCGCAAGGTCGGCGGAGCCGTGAGGGGGGTTCCGCCGTTCGCGGTCACCACGTCCGGGGCGCCGTCGTCGTTGAGGTCCCCCACCGCCATGGCGATCGCCGTTTCCGGGACGGTGGCGCCGGATCCAGGGAGCGGTGCGAAAAATTCGTCGCCGCGTCCGGCTTCGACGAAGATAAACCTGCGATGCCGTGACATGAAGACAACGTCCTTATGGCCATCGCGGTTGAAATCGGCGATGCCGATGGCATCGACGCTCGTATTGAGAGAGAACCCCCCGGACCCTCGGAAGGTTCCGTCGCCGTTCGAGAGCAGGGGGTAGAAGAGAGCTCCGGCCGTGGCGGCCAAGTCGGTCCGACCGTCACCGTCTAGATCGGTCGAGGCGATCGACACGGGCGTGCCGCCGAAAGACACAGGTCGAATCTGTTCGACCGTCCCGTCCCCCTTGCCTGTCAGGATGAAGACATTGCTGGACGCGAGATTTGCGACCGCCAAGTCCGGTCTGCCGTCGCGGTTCCAATCGGCCACCGCCAGGGAACTCGGGACGCTCCCGGTCAGAATGTCAGGGTACGAATAACGAAGACCGCCGCCACTCTGTCCAGGGAAAACGCTTACAGTGTTGTTCGATTGGTCGCCCGTCAAGAAATCCTGCGTCCCATCCGAGTCCATGTCGGCGGCCAGACAGACCGCGGGAAACCCCGCGGAGTATGCCGGCGATGGCAGGTCAAACGTCCCGTCGCCGCGGCCCGCCAGCAACTGAATCTGCCCCTGGGAGGTCGCCATCGCGATATCCAGGTGACCGTCGGCGTTGAAGTCGGCACCGGCAGCGCAGGTCACGCGGGCAAGGAAGAGCGCCATCGTGCTGGAATGGAATCCCCCGGTCCCATCGCCGATGAACACGGACAGACCCCCGTCGACGACCGCGACGATGTCGGCTTTCCCGTCGCTGTCCAGGTCCCCGACGACCACGGCGACGGGCCTGGGCCCGACCGGCAAGAGAGAGGGCGGGGCGAACGTCCCGTCGCCGCGTCCGGGGAATACGGAGACACTCCCGTTCGAGCACGCGGAATCGGCGCAAAGCTGGAGCAGGATCAGGTCGGGATGGGTGTCGGAATTGATATCTCCCGTCACGATGATGTTGGGCGATCGATCGACGGTGGTCTGGACGGGTGACATGAAGGAGCCGTCCCCCCGGCCGAGGTAGATCGAAACGACCGGCACGTTCGACACCTGGTCCGCAACCGCCAGGTCCGGCTTCCCATCGCCGTTGAAATCGGCCGACGCCATCACCGACGACGTCGTGGCGAGGGCCAGACCGGGCAGCGGGGCGAACGTCTCGTCCCCGTTCGCGATGAAGATTTCCACCTCTCCCGACGAGAACAACGGACCCTGGCTCAGGACGGCCAGATCCGGAACGCCATCGAGATTGAAATCGGCGGCGAGCATCGCTGCCGGGTGAGAAACCCCAGACAGAACCGGATTGGGGAAAAGCAGGGGGGAGGGGTTGGATGCCGATGACGGTCCGGTCGCGAGAGCCAGCGACAGGACGAGCGCCAGCACGGCGAGGCCCGCTGACGGAGAGAGGGATCTGCTCGAACCCACAGGACGAGAGGGCTGATTCATGTGCGCCTCGACCTGCCGGCACCCCCCCCGTGCAGGATGGATGAAGTATGAGTGGGACGCCCCGAGCCTGCCGATACATATACGGCGAATTGGCCTCGAGTGGAACTGAAATTTGAATCTTGGGGATTTTCGTGCGGGACTTGTCTGCGCTTACCCTGGGGAGCGTTGGACCTTATCGAACCGTCGCGGAGGCGGGGCGATGTCTGGCTGCCGCATCCCCAGGCTCGCCGGATGTGTCCGACGATTCGCCCGCGCCAGAGGTGTATTCAGTGCCCTGACCTTCAGCAATCGCTGCGCCTTCGTTGCTGTGCTGCCGCCCGTTCGGCCCGATCCACCGGTACACCCACGGCAGCAGCGCGTAGGCCGGGATCGCCAGCAGGAAGGTCCAGAAGAAGAACGTCGGGTAGCCGTAGAGGTCGGCGATCTTGCCGCCGACCGGGGCGAGGAGCGAGCGCGGCAGCGCATACAACGCAGTGAGCAGGGCGTACTGCGTCGCGGCCTGGCGCTTGTCGCTGATGCGCATCAGGAACGACAGGAACGCGGCCGTGACGAGACCCGCGCCGAACGACTCCCCCATCGACACAGCGTAGAGGTACGGCCGGCCGAGGCTGAACTGCGCGACGGCGGCGTAGCCGAGGTTCGGCAGCGCCTGCGCGATGCCGAGGATCCACAGTCCCTTGAAAATGCCGAAGCGGGAGGTGAACAGGCCGCCGAGGACGGCCCCCAGGATTCCGAGCGCCATTCCCACGTTGGTCGAGATGGTGCCGAT
This sequence comes from Candidatus Dormiibacterota bacterium, assembly GCA_035635555.1. Classification (NCBI taxonomy): domain Bacteria; kingdom Bacillati; phylum Candidatus Dormiibacterota; species Candidatus Dormiibacterota bacterium. The sequence continues at coordinate 153,609 of DASQAT010000048.1, read as the reverse complement.
CTCATTGGGTGTCATGCCGCGGTCGAGCCAGAACGGCTTGATCATCGGGCCGACCGCGACGAAATCCATACGATAGATCAAGACGAAGGCGAAGATCGCGATCGAGCCGGGGCGGCTGAGGAACGCCACGAAACCCCGGGCCCATTCGCGCGGCGGCTGGTGGACGACCTGCACGGTGGGCGCGGCGAGGGCCGCGACGGCCATCACCGTGAACGCCAGCGCCAGGCCGAGGAAGACCCAGGTCCAGCCGAGCGGCGCGACAAGGTACATCGTGGCGCCGCCCCCCACGATCACCCCCACGCGGTAGAGACCGGCGCGCAGGCTGTTGATCTTCCCCTCTTCCCCCTTGGCCGCAACCCCTATGCTGAAGGCGTCGATGGCGATGTCCTGCGTGGCGGACGAGACGGTGAAGGCGATCAGAAGAGTCCAGAGGATCAGGTCGGGGTGCGAGGCGTCCAGGAGCGGGATGGTGAACATGATGAGCGCCATCGCGAAACAGCAGATCGTCACCCAGGTGCGGCGCTCCCAGTAACGGTCCAGGATCGGGGACCAGAACACCTTGATCGTCCAAGGGAGGGTCAGCGCGCCCATCCAGCCGATCTCCGAGAGCGACACGCCGTTCTGGCGGAAGTAGACCGGCAGGACGTCGAGGACGACGCCGAACGGCATCCCCTGGGCGAAGTAGAAGACCGAGATCCAGAACAGTTTCTTGCGGAGCGTCATCCGTTCCTCGATCCGACCGCGATTTCAATATGGTTATCGACGGCGTGAAGTCAAGGGAGGCTACTAATAATGATACGGCGTCAGGACAGATATCCCCAGGTCTGGAGGAGATCCCCCTCCCGGTGCCAGCGCTCGCCGATGTCGGTGCGGTAGAACATGTTGGGGATCATGATGTTCTTCACACGGTTGTAGGCCTCGCGGCGGGCGTCGTCCATCGTCGAGGCGGAGCCGGTCACGACGACGGCGTAGCCGGAGTTCCCGGCCAGGCGCCAGTCCCCTTCGACGAGCCGCACGTCCCCCGGGTGGATCCCCTCGGACATCGGCTTCTTGAACAGGACCACGGCGTCCTCGGAGAACTTGCGGAAGGAGTCCGGGTCGATGAACGGGAACGGCGGCACGGCGATGACGACGCAGATCTGGAAGCCGCGGTTGGTGCGCAGGTTGAACGGCTCGCCCCGCGCCATGGCCGGGAGGAACTCGCCCCACTTGGACAGGACCCCCTCGATCTGGAGGTTGATCGTCGGATAGCCGAACCGGCAGGTGAACTCGAGGGGGTAGATGCCGCGCGAGTTGACGATGCAGTTGATGTCGATGTAGCCGGTATACGCCGCGGCGGCCAGGCGATCCTTCATCTTGAGAAGGGTGTTGTTGAACAGCTGGTTCGGGCCGGACCAGAAGCCGGAGGTCCCCATCTCGCCGGTCTGCGGGCCGATCTCGTCGTTGAACATCCGCTTGTGCTCGAAATTGATGAACACCGGCAGGGTGAAATCGGTGCCGTTGAAGAACCCTCCGACCGCCACCTCGACACCATTGGCGAACTTCTGCAGCTGGAGCACCTTGATCTTGGAGGCCCAGCCCTTCTTGTAGTGCTCGAGCATCGAGATGACGTCGAGGCCGTCCTCCTCCTGGCCGACGAACGACAGGACCTTCTCGTTCTGCGCCCGCCCGCTCGGCTTCACCACGTAGCGGCCGGGGTTCTCCCGGACGAAGGCGGCGGCCGCGTCGAACGAGGTGAACTCCCAGCGCGGCAGGGTCGTCATGCCGGCCGCCTTCATCTCCTCCTGGCCGAAATCGCGGTCCATCTCGAGCCTGTCGGTGTAGCTTGTGCCGCCGATGACCGCCTTCCCTTCCTTGCGCAGCTTCTCGACCAGCGTCCCGAACTCACAGTCGTCGAACACGATGACGTCGGCCCAGTCCTTGAAGTCCTCCCAGCGATCCACCTTCTCGACGAAGCCGTCGCCGACGTCTCGGTCCGCCTTCGACATGATGTGGTACTTGACCTCGAATCCTTCCTTCCGCACCTGCCAGGCGAGGTCATGGATGAGGGCGAACTTGGAGATGAACAGGAAGCGGGTGACGGCGGGCTTCGGGACTTCCTTCGGTATGTCCGGCGGTGCTGCGGGCTCGGCGACCTTCTCGACGTCGTGGTTCTTCTGGTTGTTGTCCTTCACGCTGTCTCGCTTTCACGCAAAAGGTAACCCCTTCGCGGGCGCTTGGCAAGACGAGATCGCGATCGTCAGGCGGTTTTGAGCCGGCCGCGCAAAGCGAGGAGGGCGGCGATCGCGGCCAGCATCACTACGGTGAGCGTCGTGAACAGGAGCGCGTAGCCGCCCAGCGGCATCAGCAGCCCGCCGATGAGCGGGCCGAGGAAGAAGCCGGCCGAGAACGCGTAGCTGTGCGAGCCGGTGGCGAAGCCGCGGTCGTCCCTGTGCAGCCCGCGGTTCAGGAGGGCGACCGCGGGCACGTAGATCAGCACCTCGACCAGCCCGAACAGGAAGAACAGGGTCCACAGCGGCAGGACGCCCGTCAGCGCGAGGAACGACGCGTTGAGGAGCGCGGCGTACGCCAGTCCCCAGAGGATGAGACGCGCGTCGCCGACGCGGTCGGCGATGAGACCCGCGAGGCGGGGCAGGACGACGCTCGGGAGACCCGCGACCGCGAACAGGAAGCCGATGCCGATCCTCCTGACGTTCATCTGGTCGGCGAGGAGCGGCAGGAACGCCTCCGTGGCCCCGTAGAAGAACGCCAGCGCGAAGGTCGCGGCCGCCGACGCCAGCACCGCGGGGAGCCGCAAGACCTTCAGGATGCCCGCCAGCGTCGTGCGCACGCCGAGACGCCCCGTCTCGGGCAGGGCGACGCAGCCGGCCACGAAGGCCACCAGCGAAAGCACGGCGTACAGGACGAACGGGAAACGCACGCTGCCCAGGCCCCCGAGCGCCGGTCCGACGACGAATCCGAGCGACCAGGAGCCGGTGATCCACGACATCGTCCGTCCCATGTGCGAATCGGGACTGAGGTCGGCCGCCATCGTCAGCGCTCCGACCCAGATGGCGACGGCCCCGAGTCCCTGCACGAACCGGGCGGCGACGAGCCAGCCGTAGGTCGGCGCGAAGACGAAGCCGAACGAGGAGACCGTCAGGCAGCCGAGCCCCACCAGGACGAGACTCCGCCTGCCGAAGCGGTTCGCCAGCGCCCCGAACGGGATCCCGGCGACCAGACCGACGGCGGCGTACAGACCGACCAGGAACCCGATCTGGGCCTCGCCCGCCCCGGCGGTCCGCGCCAGGAACGGGAGCGTCGGCGCCACCACTCCGTAGCCGACCGCCTCCACGAACATCGTGAGCGCCAGGGCGAGCGCCGAGGCGGGGCCGCCGAGCAGCGGCATGCCGGCCGCCGGGGCGCCGGCCGCGGCCGGCAGTCCCGCCGACACCGATTCGGTGACCCCGGGGTCGCTTCGCATGGAGGCTCGGTTGTCGGACGGGTCAGGATCGCGACAGGTCGGCGAACGATTCGTCGAGGGCGGCGATCAGCTCGTCGATCTGCGGCTCGGTGACGGTGAGCGGTGGCGCGACGCGCAGGACATTTCCCCACAGTCCGCCCTTGCCGATCAGAACGCCGCGACGGCGCGTCCCCTCGAGGACGCGCGCGGCGGCCTGCGGATCGGGGACCTTGTTCTCCTTGACCAGCTCAGCGCCCTGCATCAGTCCGACCCCGCGCACGTCGCCGATGACAGGGTGGCGCCGCTGCATGTCGCGCAGGCCGGCGTTCAGGCGATCCCCCATGAGGCGCGCGTTGTCCGCGAGCCTCTGCTTCTGGATGACGCGCAGCGTGGCGAGCGCCGCGGCCGAGGTCACGGGGTTCCCGCCGAAGGTCGAGAACGACAGCGGCTTGAGGGCCGCCGCAATGGCTCCTGTGGTGGCGGTGGCTCCGATGGGGGATCCGTTCGCCATCCCCTTGGCGAAGGTCATGATGTCCGGAACGACGCCGTAGTGCTCGATGCCGAACATCCGGCCGGTGCGCCCCCAGCCGGTCTGCACCTCGTCGGCGATGAACACACCGCCCGCCTTGCGCACGATCGCGGCGACGATCTGGAAGTATTCTTTGGGGGGGACGATGAAGCCGCCCGAGCCGATGATCACCTCCGCAAGGATCCCGGCGACGCGCCCTGAGGTCGTCGTCTGGTGACCTCCTCGACGTCCTTGGCGCAGGCGACGTCGCACGACGGATAGGTCAGCTTGAGCGGGCAGCGGTAGCAGTAAGGGGCGACGGCGTGCACGAATCCCGGGACCGGGTTGCCGAACTGCTTCCAGGGCGCCTGTCCGGAGGCGGCCACCGCCATCATCGAGCGCCCGGAGTAGCCGTACCGCAGGACGACCACTTCCTGCACGCCGGTGAAGACGCGGGCCAGCGCGACCGCCGTCTCGTCGGCCTCGGTGCCGGAGTTCGTGAAAAAGAACCGGTCGAGTCCCTCGGGCAGCACCTGCGCCAGCGCCTCCGCGAGATCGGATTGCGGCGCGTTGGCGTAGAGGTTCGAGATGTGGACGAGCGTCTGGACCTGCCGGACGATCGCGTCCGTGACCTCGGGGTGGCAGTGCCCGACGCTCACGGTCAGGACACCGGCGAAGCAGTCGAGGTAACGGCGTCCCGCGTCGTCCCAGACGTGCAGTCCTTCGCCGCGCACCAGCGTCAGCGGCTCGTCGTAATAGGTGGTGACGCAGGGGAACAGGTAGCGCCGGTGCTTTTCGGCGGCGCTCAGGGCGGTCTCCGTCCCCCGCGCGGCCCCGCCGTCCGCGGGCTTCTTCGTGGTTTCACGATTCGGCATATCCCCCTCAGACAGGGCATTCTATCAGACAGCGGCCGCCCCGTTCGTGCGTGATACTCTCAGCGTCCCTGGGCTTTCATCGAGGAGGACCCCATGTCCCGGCCATCTCAGCGATCGATCCTGTTCGCCGCCGCTCTCATCCTCACCGCCGGTCTCGCCTTCGTCGCGGGCGCCGCCACCGCCGGCCCCGGCGAGAAGACGCTGGCGGAGGTCAAGGACTTCACCGATCGGTTCAACAAGGTCTACGAGGCGAACGACTGGAAGACGTACTGGGGATTCTACGCGGACGACATGACCCAGTACTGGGAGCAGGGTCGTCTCGACATCGCGGATTACAGGCCTTACTGGGAGAAGCAGCTCGCGGACGGCACGAAGATCCTCGAGGTCAAGTGGGCCGACCCCGCCTACCACGTCTCAGAGGCGAACGACGCGGCGGTCGCCGCCTACCGCATCTACACGAAGATGCGCCAGCCCGACGGAACCATCGTCGCGAGCTGGCACCAGGAGACGGACGTGCTGTTCAAGAGGAACGGCCGCTGGCAGGTGGTGCACCTGCACGACTCGCCCGCCCCGGACGACGCGCAGAAGAAGTGACGGAGCCGGTGCGGGCTCCTACTGCGGCAGGGCCGGACGGTCGTTGCCGCTCACCTCGCCGGTCAGCGCCTCGAGGAAGGCGACGAGGTCGGCCTTGTCCTGGTCGGACAGGTGGAGCGGCTTGATCTCCTTCGACAGCCACTGGTTCTTGAACCCGCCTTTGTCGTAGAAGTTGACGACCTCCAGGAGCGTCGTCTCGCTGCCGTCGTGCATGTAGGGCGACGTCTGGGTGACGTTGCGCAGGGTCGGCGTCTTGAAGGCCCCCTTGTCGAAATCGTTCTTGGTCACGACGAAGCGGCCCCAGTCCGGGTTCGGCTTGTCCATCCCCACGCCGAGGTTGTGGTACGACTCGTCGGTGAAATTGAAGCCGGCGTGGCAGGTGACGCAGTTGGCCTTCTGCGCGTCGGTGAACAGGTTCATGCCGCGCACCGCCGATTCGCTCAGGGCCGTCTTGTCCCCCGCCTGGTAGCGATCGTAGGGGGAGCCGCCGGCGAGCACGGTCCGCTCGTAGGTCGCGATCGCCATGGCGACCCTGTCGGCGTTGACGCCGGGGCTGCCGAACGCCGCCTGGAACTCGGGGGCGTACCCCTGGATCGCCTCGACGCTCGAGATCATCCCCTCGAGCGTGTGCCCCATCTCGATCGGGTTCTGGATCGGGCCGAGCGCCTGGTCCTCGAGATCGGCGGCGCGCCCGTCCCAGAACTGCTCCTTGCTGAACAGGCGGTTGATCACGGTCGGGGCGTTGCGCGAGCCGGGCTGGCGGCCGACGCCGAGCGAGGTCGGCCGCCCGTCGGAGAACCCCTTCTCGGGCGCGTGGCAGGTGGCGCAGGAGGTCGTGCCGTCCTTGCTCAGCCGCGGATCGAAATAGAGCTTGTGGCCGAGCTCGATCTTCAGCTTCGTGATCGGGTTCTTGTCGGGGACGTAGGCCGCGCCGGCCTGCAGACCGAGCGGCAGGACCATGCTGAAGTCCTCCGAGGTCAGGGTCTCGCCGGGAGGGGACTTGACCGGAGATTTCGGCGGCTCCTTCGGCGCGCCCGAGCAGCCGATCACCAGGAATGTCGCCAACAAGCCCGCCGGAACAGGCTGCCTCATGTATCGCTCCCCTTCCCGCGCGGAGCATAGCACGAGCGCGCCGCCGGGCCGGACGATCCGATCAGGCGGGACCGACCTCCACGCGGGCGTCGTTGAAGCACGCGCCGCCGGAGACGGCGGAGACGGTGTCGGGCACGAGAGCCGTTCCGACACGTCCGTTCTTCGTGTGCCGGTTCCAGATCCCCTTGGGCAGATAGACCACCCCGGGGCGCACGTCGGGATTGAGACGCAGGGGGACCACGACCTCGCCGAGGTCGTTGTGGACGCGCACCGGCTGGCCCTCGCGCAGGCGTCGCGGCGCCGCGTCCTCCGGGTGCATCTGGAGGCGGACGTCGTCGTGGTTGAACTCGCCCAGCGTCGAGGAGATCGTCTTGTCGGTCGCGGGCGAGATCAGGGCCAGCGGATGGCGTCGGTCGGCCGGGTCGTCGAGGATGACGTACGGGTCCGTTCCGAGGGCCGCCGGCCACAGGTCGGCCTTGCGCCCGGGGGTCTTCGGGAACACGGTCGCGAACTGGACCGGGCGCGGCCCCGGGAAGTCGAAGGTCAGGAGACCGTCGCGCCGCAGGCGCTCGAGGCGCCCCCTCCCGTCGGCCCGCTCCGCGCCTTCGTCGCCCGGCGCCACGGGGCCGCCGATCGAGGCCAGCGCCTCGCGCACCAGCGCCTCTCCGCGCGGCGCCCGGTCCTCGATCCCCATCGCCTGCATGATCAGGCCGAAGACCTCTTCGTTCGGCTTCGACTCCCCTTGCGGCTCGATGACGGGCTCCGCCAGCATCACGGCATAGGTGCCGTACGAGGTGGAGAGCTCGGTATGCTCGAGGAAGGTCGTGGCCGGGAGGACGATGTCGGCGTACAGCGCCGTGTCGGTCATCACCTGGTCGAAGACGACGGTGAACAGGTCCTCGCGCTCGAGCCCCTTCACGATGCGGTTCTGGTCCGGGACGGTGACGACCGGATTGGCGTTGTAGACGAACAGCGCCTCGATCGGCGGGTCGCTCTCTTCGAGAAGGACGCGGCCGAGGCGGTTCATGTTGATGAGGCGCGTCCGGGCCTCGGGCACTCCGATGAGCCGCGACTCGTCCACGTCGTACGTCGGGGACGAGGACAGGGCGTAGCCGCCGCCCGGCTTGCCGAACTTGCCGGCCACCGCCGGCAGGGCCAGGACGGCCGCCACGGACGACTCGGAATTGCGGTTGCGCTCCAGCCCCCAGCCGCAGCGGACCAGCGCCGGGTCGGCGGACGCGAACCCCTCGGCGATCGCCGCGATCTCCTTCGCCTCGACGCGCGCGAGCCGGGCGGCGCGCCCCAGCGTCCACGAGCGCGCCCGCTCCAGGAGGTTCTCCCAGCCGACCGTGTGCGTCTCGAGGAAGGCGCGGTCGACGAGGCCGATCCGATCCAGGTGGCCGATCATCGCCAGGGCGACCGCCCCGTCGGTGCCCGGGAAGATCGGCAGGTGCAGGTCGACGTACTGCCCCGACATCGTCCGCCGCGGATCGATCAGCGCCACGCGCCCCCCCGCCTGACGGGCCGCCTTCAGGTACGGCATCAGATGGATGTTGCTGTGCTTCGGGTTGGCGCCCCAGACGATGATGAACTTCGCCTGCGCGAACTCGGGGAAATCGACGCTCGCCATGCGGCCGTACAGCGCCTCGGCGGCCGCCGTGGTCGGCGCCGCGCACACGGTCCGCGCCAGGCGCGAGGCGCCGAGCGATCGGAACAGACGCTCGTCGGTGGTGCCCTGGGTCAGAAGACCGTTCGACCCGCCGTAGGAGAACGGCAGGATCGCCTCGCCTCCAAGGCGCGCGCGGATTTCCGCGAACCGGCGCGCGATCGTCGCGATCGCCTCGTCCCAGGACAGGCGCTCGAAGCGCCCTGTCCCCTTCGGACCGCTGCGGCGCAGCGCGTGCAGGAGGCGATCCGGCCCGTACAGCCGGCGCGGATAATCACGCACCTTGGCGCAGATGAACCCGTCGGTGAGCGCGTGGACGCGGCTGCCGGTGATCGACACGACGCGCCCGTCCTCGACCTTCACCTCGAGGCTGCAGCGGTCGGGGCAGTCGAGCGGGCAGACCGAATCCAGGACGGGCATGCCAATTATCTTACCGCGTCTCGAGACCCAGCTGCCAGAGAAGGAACGTCCAGGTGTCGGCCGCCTCGTCGACGACCTTGGTGAGCGGCTTGCCGATGCCGTGTCCGGCCTTGGTCTCGATGCGCAGGAGGACCGGCTGCTTCGAGGAGGTGGCCTTCTGAAGGCGCGCCGCCATCTTGCGCGCGTGCATCGGGTCGACCCGGCTGTCGCTCTCCGCCGCCTCGAGCAGGACCGCCGGGTAGGCCGTGCCGTCCTTCACGTTGTGGTAGGGGGAGTAGGCGCGCAGCACGCGGAACTGCTTCTCGTTCGCGGCCGAGCCGTACTCCGGCACCCACAACCGGGCGATCTGGAAGTTTTCGTAGCGCAGCATGTCGAGGAGCGGCACGGCGCACACGACGGCGCGGAACAGGTCGGGTCTCTGGGTCAGGGCCGCGCCGACCAGGAGCCCGCCGTTGCTGCCGCCGTAGATCGCCAGGCGATCCGGGCGCGTGTACTTCTGCTCGATGAGCCAGGACGCGGCCGCGATGAAATCGTCGAAGACGTTCTGCTTGCGATCGAGCATGCCGGCGCGGTGCCAGTCCTCGCCGTACTCCCCGCCGCCCCGCAGGTTCGCCACGGCATAGATCCCGCCGCGCTCGAGCCACAGCACGACGGCGCGCGAGAAGGCCGGCGTCAGGCTGATGTTGAAGCCGCCGTAGCCGTAAAGAACCGTCGGGTTCCCGCCGTCCAGGCGCAGACCCTTGCGGTGCACCACGAACATCGGCACGCGCGTGCCGTCCTTCGAGCGGTAGAACACCTGGTCGACGTCGAGACCCGAGAGATCGAGGTCGGTCCTGACCTGCTCCCAGAGCGTGACGGCCCCGGTCTTGAGGTCGTGGCGGTACACGGTCGGCGGCACGGTGTACGACGAGAACCCGAAGAACGCCTCCTGTCCGTCGTGACGGCCGTCCACCTTCTCGATCGTCCCGAGCGACGGCAGCGCGATGTCGCGCACTTTCTTTCCGTCGCTGCCGAACACCGTGAGACGCGACGCTGCGTCCTTGAGGTAGAGCGCGAGGATCCGGCCGCCCACCACGTGGACCTCGCTCAGGACCGCGTCGGTCTGCGGGATCAGCGGCTTCCAGGCGGCGCGCCCGGGCTTCTTCGGATCGACGGCGAACAGCCGGTAGCGCGGCGCCTCCCAGTTGGTCAGGAGGTACAGGGTGCCGTCGACCACTTCCCCCTGGAACAGCGCGTCGATCTTCTCCGCCACGGGAACGAACTGCGATCCCTCGGTCTTGAGATCCTTGACGTACAGATCGGACCGGGACCAGCCCTCGAGCACCCACACCACCATGTAGCGGCCGTCCGGCGAGACGCTGAACTCGATGATCTCCTCCGGCTTGCGCGCCGCGCCGAAGATCGCCGGGTCTTTCGCCCAGTCGACACCGAGGCGGTGGAAGAAGACGTGCCGGTTGTAGTTCTCCTGGCCGGCCGGGACCTCTCCCGGGGTCGGGTAGCGGGTGTAGTAGAAGCCGCTGTTGTCCGGCAGCCATCCGAGGCTGCAGTAGCGCGTGTGGGGAATGACGTCCTCGAGCGCCTTGCCCGTCTTCACGTCGAGGACATGCAGGGTGCTCTTCTCGTCGCCGCTGAGCGACACGCCGTAGGCGAGAAGGGCGCCGTCCTCCGACGGGTACCACCAGTCGATGGCGGCCGTGCCGTCCGCGCTGAGCGCGTTCGGGTCGACCAGAACCCGGTCCTTCCCCACGAGCGAGTCGCGGACGTACAGGATCGGCTGGTTCTGCTCCCCCTCGCGGCGCGTGTAGAAGTAGCGGCTTCCCCTGGGAGTCGGCGCCGTGAGCGTGCCGATCGACAGGAGCCGCGCCAGGCGGTCGCGCGTCGCGCCCCGGCCGGGGCGTGTGTCGAGGATCTTGCGGGTGTAGGCGTTCTGCGATTCGACCCAGGTGCGCGCTTCGGCGCTGGAGCCGTCCTCGAGCCAGCGATAGGGGTCGGGGATCGAGACACCGAACAGGTCGTCCACGACCTCGTCGGTCCGGGTCACGGGCGGCTCAGCGACGTCGCCCGCGGCGCAAGACGGCGCCGGCGGAAGAAGCAGCGGAGCGGCGATCAGGACGAGGGCCAGCCGCGGCGTGACACGCCGCGCTCCTCTCATGAATGTCGTCATCGCAACACCTCTCCTGGTGATCGTGCAACTGCGCCACGCGGGAGCCTCGTCTGTGAGCGGGCAGGCCGGTCAGGGAAGCGTCACGCCCGCGAGAATGCCGTCGTCGAGCCAGCCCTGGATCATCCGGCCCGCGCGCTCGGTGGCCTTCGCCACGCTGCGGCCCGCCGCCAGCCCCTGGCAGATTCGCGCGATGCTCTCCCCCGCCCGGGCCAGCTCCAGGCAGCGGACCTCGTCCTCGTCGAGGCTGCGGTGGTAGACGACGAAGTCCTTGCGCCAGACGCGCGCCGCCGTGCTCCTGCGCTTCGGAGGGTCGGGGCGATCGTGCCGCTCGTGCTCCCCGTCCGAGGCGGCGTCCGCCTCCGTCCTCTCCCGCGCCGCATTCCCTGTGGCGCCGCCGTGCGCCGGCCTGTCGTCACTCCCCGCGGCCTCGATCTCCTCCAGACGGCGCCAGTATCCCACCACCTCGTGCTCGAAGCGCAGCAGGGCGAACGCCGGCACGATCGAGAAGCGCGCCTCGCCGGCGTGATCCTGCGGGAGCCGCGCCAGCGCGTCGCGGGACAGCGGCACGGCGTCCCGCGCGTCGAACAGGTCGGCCCGCGCCCAGTCCAGCCGCGCCAGGTCGGACACCCACGGGAGCTCGACAGACAGCGGATGCGAGGCGAGGAACACGGGCAGGCGGCTCCCGAGGTGGCGCAGCGACGGGTGCTCCGACGGATGACGCAGGAGGTAGTCGGTGATCAGATTGTGGAACCGCGCCGGCCCGAGGGCGGCCAGGACCTTCGGAAAGTCCTCCGCCAGGCAGTCGAGCAGCCGGTAGAAATACATGTTGGCGTAGATGTCCAGGCGCTCCAACGCCGGCAGACGCTGGTCGCCCGTGAACAGGTCCTCGAGGCCGCGCTCGTCCACCACGCCGCGACGGCCGAGATCCTCGATCGCCGGGCGCACCCCCTCAGGCGCCGTGATCAGGGTCCAGAACAGCTCCTGCGTCCGCCGCAGGTCGGGGAGGCCGCCGGCCTTCACGGAGAGGTCTCCTTCCGTCCGGTCGCCGCGGCGGCCGGGAGCTTCATCGTCGCCGGGTCGAGCGCTTCGTTCTGGATCGTCCGGGCGCGCCGGGACTCCTCCTCGAGCCTCTCGAAGGACGGGATCCTGTCGTCCCATTCGATGAGCGAGGAGACCGCGCCGAACCTCCGGACCGCGGCGCGGTACAGAGCCCAGACCTCGTCGATGATTGCGTGATCGTGCGTGTCGAGGAGATACGTCCCCTTGTCCGAGTGTCCGGCCAGGTGGAACTGCCAGACGGCACCGGGCGGAACTCCATCGAGATAGTGTTGCGGGTCGAAGCCGTGGTTCCTGGCGCTGACGTAGATGTTGTTGATGTCCAACAGGATGCCGCAGCCGGAGCGGCGGGCCACCTCGGCCAGGAACTCCCACTCCGGCATGGCCGAGTGCCGGTACCCCACATAGCTGGAGACGTTCTCCAGGGCGATGGGACGCCCCAGGCGCTCCTGCACCCGCAGCACGCGGCCCACGACGTGGTCGAGCGCCTGCTCGGTGTACGGCAGCGGCAGGAGATCGTGCGCCTGCCGTCCGTTCACACCGGTCCAGCAGAGGTGATCGGAGATCCAGGCGGGCTGGAAGCGCCTCGCCAGGAGGTCGAGCCGGTCGAGGTAGGACTCGTCCAGAGGGTCGGTCGAGCCGATCGACAGCGCCACGCCGTGCAGGACGATCGGGTAGCGCTCGCGGACGCGGGTCAGGACATCGAGCGGCCGTCCGCCGTCCACCATGAAATTCTCGGAGATCGCCTCGAACCAGTCGACGCCGGCGGGCCCCGACAGGACGCGCTCGAAATGGTCGCGTCTCAGGCCGACGCCGTGGCCGAGAAAGGCGGGGCGGGAATGAACTTGACCAGGACTCATGTTCGGGGTGGGGGAACCGGACGCCCCGGGCCGGATCGCGGCCCGGGGCCGTCCGCGGACAATCAGTCAGGCGGCCCGCCGGGCGGGCCGGGGCGGATTATCCCTTGCTCTCTTCCTTCATCACGGTGCCGCCCTTATCCGTGCACTCCTTCTCGCTCTTCACTTTCACCCAGCCCTTGCCCTTGCACTCGTTCTTGCCGGCGCAGGCATGGCTGCCGTCGGCGGAGGCGCACTCGCCCTTGCCCTTGCACGAGTTGACGCCCGAGCACTTCACGGTCTTGCCCGAGTCCTTCTTCCCCTCAGCCGCGAACTGGTGACCGCCCGCGAGCATGCCGACGACCGCTGCCGCAACGACGAAGCCCAGAGCCTTCTTGCCGATCATCCTTCTGTCCTCCTTGCTGCTGCGTGGACACCCGTGGGACCACCATGGCCCCACGGAAGGTGCCGGAGTATACACAACGACCGGGACCCTGACAAACCGGGGGCGGCCCCGCCCCCCGGTTGACAAACGGCCGGGCTCCGGTCAATAACAACGGCTTCTGCCACCCCGGGCCTCTGGCCGGTTCGAGCCGTCTCACAGGAGAAGCCTTGTCTCCGGGAAACAGACTCGCGATCGTCCTCCTCGTTCCGGCGCTGCCTCTTCTGGCCGGCTGCCAGCGTCCTCCCGCCGTGGCGTTCACAGTCGCCCCGGCGCGGGCGGAAGGGCAGCCGGACCGCCTGGCGGTGACCATGCGGATCCAGGGGGCGCCGTCGAAGGGCCTCGAACTGCGCGGGTTCGCGACGACCGGCGTGCTCAAGATCGAGGACATCTCGGCCGCCGGCGCGGATGGAGCCCCGATCGCGGCCGCCACGACGATCGAGAACGCCTCGTTCAACAACCGCACCCTGGACATCCCCCGGATCGTGCTGCACGGACCGCTCCCCCCGACGCTCGTGGTGCGTTACACCGTGAGGACCGGGACACGCGAGGGGGACAGCCACATGGGGTTCACCGGCCGCTGCCACGGGTACTTCGGGAAAGAGTTCGGCTTCACGGTCGGGCGCGACCTGTTCCTCCTGCCGGACCCCGCGGAGAGGCTGCGGGACCTGTCGGTGACGTTCGACCTGCCGCAGGGCTGGGAGGCGCGGGCGCCGTGGGCGAAAGCCGGCGACGCCTTCCGTCCGGGTGTCGGCGGGACGCTCGCCGCGGAGCACCTGGTCTCGGCTGCAGTCGGCTTCGGCCGTTTCCACGAGAGATCCTTCGATCTCGGCGGCACGCGCTGCCGCCTCGCGTTCGAGGCGGACATCCCCGCGGAGCAGGAGGAGCGCGCAGCCAAGGGTCTCGAGGCGGCGGCGCGGTATGTGCACGGCCTGTTCGGACGCGACCTGGGGCCCGAGTACCTCGTGGTGGTGGCCCCCAAGGCACCGACCGGCGACGAGATCGCCGGGGAGGGCTGGGGGACCGGGCAGGGGGGGACGCTGGCCCCCTTGACCGCCGACCGGCTGCACACGTTCGCGATGTCGCTCATCGAGGCATACGTGCGTCACGCCCCGTACAGGACCGAGGTCGCCCGCCCCGAGGAGTACTGGCTCGTGGACGGCGTCAAGCAGCTGTACTCCTGGCGCGCGGTGGCCGCCGCGGGGCTGATCCCGGAAGAGGAGGTGACGCGCAGCCTGGCGGTCGGCTACCTGCTGTCGATCGGCGTGCTGGGCGTCGAGCCCGACCTCGAGAAGATCTACTCGAGCGCCGGAGCGCACCGGATCGAGACCGAGGCGCGCGCCCCCTTCGTCCTGGCCCACCTCGACCACGAGCTGCGCGGCGGGAGCGGCGGCAAGGAGACGCTGGACGCGCTCCTGCCCACCGTCTTCGGCCGCAGCCGCGCCCCCTCGTTCTGGTCGATCGTCCCCCAGGTCCACCCGGACTTCCGCGCCGAGTTCCGCACGCGCTACGTGCAGGGCCGGGAGATCATCCCGCTCGGGCGGGCCTACACGCTCGCGCCGACACAGCCGCAGCCCGACCCGCCCGCCGGCCCCGTGACCAGGCGGCTGACGCTTCTGTTCACCGGCGACACGCAGGGATACCTCGAGAACTGCGGCTGCAAGGTGAACCAGTCCGGTGGCGTGGCGCGCCGCTCGACCGCCCTGGCGGCGCTCCGGAAGGGGGACCCGCAGGCCCTCCTGCTCGACGTCGGCAGCGCCTTCGTCCGGCCCGAGAAACAGCTCGAGCTCGACTTCCTGACCCGGCAGGAGCAGGCGCTCTACCTCGGCACGCTCGACATGATGCGGTACCAGGCGGCGGCCGTCGGCACGACCGAGCTCACATTTGGACTCGATTACTTCAGGGAGCAGACGCGCGGACTGAGCGTTCCTTTCCTGGCGGCCAACATCCGGAACGACGGGAAGCCGGTCGCACCCGCGACGCTCGTGCTGCGCTCGAACGGGGTGCGCGTGGGGCTGATCGGCGTGTTCGAGCCTCCGTACGGCAAGACCGCCACCGCCCTGTTCGAGGAGAACACCCAGTCGCTGGCGTTCGACGATCCGATCGACACGCTGAAACGCGTGGTCCCGTCCCTCAGGACGAAGGCCGATCTCGTGGTCGCCATCGGGCGCCTCACTCCCTACACGATTCGGACGGTGGCCGCCTCCGTGCCCGGCCTCGACGCGGTCATCTCGAGCGAGTACCGCGCTCCCGCGAAGATCGACGGCAAGGAGGAGCACATCCACCCCGAGGATCAGCCCGGGTTCGTCGGTCGGATGCTGGTGGCCTACTCGAGCCTGACCAATTACGGCCTGAGCAGCGTCCGTCTGGGGCTCGACGCTCAAGGCCGGATCGCCTCGGCCGAATTCGGCGACCACTGGCTCTACGAGGACACGCCGGACGACCCGCGGGTGCGCGAGACCCTGAACCGCTTCTACGATCGGGTCGGCAGGCTGGCCGCGGCACAGGAGGCCGTGCCCCCCCTCTTCGCGGACGATCCGGCGCGCCGCAGCGGAGACTACGTCGGCGCCGCGAAATGCGCCGAGTGCCACGCCGCCGAGATGGCGCAGTGGCGCCGCACCAAGCACGCCTCGGCCTACAAGACGCTCCTCGACCGGCACCGCCACTTCCAGCCGAAGTGCGTGGTGTGCCACGTCGTCGGGTTCGGCACGCCGCACGGCTACCGGCTGGGGATGCCCGAGGCGCTGCTCGCCAACGTGCAGTGCGAGGTGTGCCACGGTCCCGGGGCCGCGCACGCCTCCTCACCGGCCAAGGACAACATCCGCCGCGAGGTCCCGGCGAAGGTCTGTCTCGAGTGCCACACCCCGGATCACTCGGATCACTTCGTGTACGAGGAACGACTGCCCAAGGTGAAGCATGATTATTTCGAGCAGTGAACCGATACGAGGAGGGCCCTCCGATGTCGATGCTCATCAAGTACTCCGCGAGATTCCTGGCGATCGTCGCCGTGACCGCGCTCGTGCTGGCGGCGCTGGCGCCGTCCGTGCCGGCGCATAATCCGTACGTCTCGGCGCTGTCGAGCGTCTCGATCGGCTCGACCTACGCCGTCCCGATCAACTGCCCGAACAACTCCTGCGGCGGCAAGAAGGGGTGCCGGGCGGACCACGGCTTCTACTGCACCCTCTCCGGCGGGACCTGTCAGACGAGCAAGTGCCTGTAGCCCCCTGTTGATGGACGGGCCCGCGACTCCCGCGGGCCCGTCCGTTCCCCAATCCGTTCCTCCAATTCTTCTTGACAGGCCCGGGGAGGCGGTCGTATATGTCCCGGCGCCGTACTACCGTTTCACGAACGACACGAGATGAGGATGGACCTTCGGGATCGCTCCTGAGCCGCGTCCGGATCAAGGACCACGCCCGTTCGTGGCCCCGACGGTTCGTGGCTCAGGGTGGGGGGAGGGCCGCCTGTGCCGACGGGCGGCCCTTTTGCCGTCAGCGGCGATCGAGGCGCGCCAGGATCCTCCGCACCGCCTCGTCGAAATCGGAGCGGGCAGGGAGCAGGCTCAGGACGAGGTACGCCTCGCGCGGGAAGTCGAAGAAGTAGCCGGGGTGGACCAGGACGTCGTCCTCGGCCAGGAGCGTCAGCACCAGGTCCTCCTCGGGCGCCGTCGCCGGCACCTGCAGGACGGCGTACCAGCCTCCGTCGCGCCGGAGCAGCCGGCAGGCCGACCCGGGGTTCAGCCGCCCGCGCAGGGCCTCCAGGTTCTCAGCGACTCTCCGCCGGATGGCGGACCGGATGGCCGCGCCGATTTCGAGCAGACGCCCCGCCGCGCGCATGACCGGCGTCCCGACCGACAGGTACGTGTCGGCGATGAGCTCGAGCCGCTCGAGGGCTTCGCTCACGAGAGCCCCGGGGCCGTCCGCCACGATCCAGCCGAGCTTCATCTGCGGGAGGCCGCAGCTCTTCGATAGCCCGCCGAGCGTGAACGTGAGCGCGCCGTCCGCGGGGCCGGCGGCGGCGCCCGCCCCGCCCGACACGGCGGAGACCATCGGGTCGCCGATGCGCGCGGCCGCGTCGACCTCGTCCTGGTCCAGATAATCGAGAAACACCTCGTCCGAGATCAGAGCGACGCCGCGAGCGCCGCAGATCTCCCGCAGCCGCGACCGCTCCCCCCGTCTCAGCGCCGTCCCGGTCGGGTTGTTCGGGTTCACCAGGACGACAGCGCGGGGGGGTGCCGTGTCTCGAGCGTCGAGGAGGCTCTCGAGGGCGTCCAGATCGATCGAGAAGCGATCGTCGAACGCCAGCGGATAGGTCGAGACCCGCAGACCCTCGAGGGCCGCCAGGTAGTCGAACAGCGGGTAGCTCGGCCGCGGCACGAGGACCGTCTCGCCGGGATCGGCCAGCAGCTTGAACAGGAGAGCGTACGCCTCGCTCGTGCTCGCCGTCAGGAGGAGCCGGTCCGGCGCGACCGGCCGGCCGCGCCGCGCCGCGTCCTCGGCGACCGCCGCGCGCGCCGTCCCGAGGCCGCGCGCCGAGGGCTCGTAGAGGGCGGCGCCCGCGTCGGCGAGCGCCGCCGCAATCGCCTCGGCGGGGTACGACAGACCGGCGCGAGTCGGGTTCGATCCGGTGAGGTCGAAGAGGCGCCTGGCGCGCGTACTCTTCTCGTCCACGAGCCGCGACAGGCGATTGGGCGGACAGGGCCATGCCAACCGGCGCGAGAACATGGCGCTCAGTATACGTGGCGCGCCGCGACGCGCGGGACGGCGGATGGGGCGCTCCGTTCCGGTTTCACTATGCGAGGCGATGTTTCAATTCTCTTGCGCGCCGCGCGCGCCGCTGATATATTTCCTTCCCCACGTCGACGAAGGAGACGCCCATGGCCAACGCACTCGACAGCAGGACGCTCGGTACGGATGTCGCCGGTTCGGGCGCGCAAGCGTTCGCGCCGGCGGCGCTGCCGTTGAGTCTTCCTGACCTCGAGCGCGAGCTCGCCACCGTCCGTCTGCCGCTCGAGGAGGCCACGACGCTCCCGGGGCGGCTCTATCACGACCCGGCGATCCACCAGCGCGAGCTGCGCGACATCTTCTCGAAGATGTGGCTCTGCGTCGGGCGCGAGGAGGACATCGAGAAGCCGGGCGATTTCCTGACGCGCACGGTGGGCCGCGAGAGCGTCATCGTCGTGCGGGACGCGGATGGCCGGATCAACGCCTTCCATAACGTCTGCCGGCACCGCGGCTCGCGCCTGGTCACGGAGCCCTCCGGCTCCGGCCTGAAGAACTTCCTCTGCCCCTACCACGCCTGGACCTACGGGCTCGACGGCGGGCTGCGCGTCGCCCCCCACATGGAGGAGGCCCGCAACTTCGACCGGACGCAGTACGGTCTGAACCGCGTGCGGCTCGAGCGCTGGGACGGCTTCCTGTTCATCAACTTCTCCGCCGGAGATCCCGGCCTGATGGAGCACCTCGGCGAGATGGCGACGAAGTTCTCGCGTTTCAGGATGGGCGCCCTGAGGCGGGGCAAGCGGATCTCCTACAGCGTGGACACGAACTGGAAGATGCTCTGCGAGAACTACTCGGAGTGCTATCACTGCGCCCTGATCCATCCCGAGCTGAACAAGGTGTCGCACTACACGAGCGGCGAGATCGACCTGATCAACCAGGCGACCGTGGGCGGCTGGATGGATCTGCGCAAGGAGGAGTACGAGACGATGTCCCTGAGCGGCAAGAGCAACCGCGCGCCGTTCAAGGGGCTTCCGTCCGAGGACCTGCGCCGCATCCACTACTACATCGTCTACCCGAACATGCTGCTGAGCCTCCACCCCGACTACGTCATGACGCACGTCGTCTGGCCGCAGGAGGTGGGGCGCTGCGACGTCGTCTGCGAGTTCCTGTTCGACGGGGACGAGGTGAGACGGCCGGACTTCGATCCCTCCGACGCCGCCGACTTCTGGGACCTGACCAACCGGCAGGACTGGCACGCCTGCGAGCTGGCCTACCAGGGGACGGAGTCGGGGGGCTACAACCGGGGACGCCTGAGCACGCTCGAGTGGATGGTCCACGTCTTCGACAACTTCGTGGCCGACCGCCTGCTGGGGACGAAGGAGTGGACGCCGATCAGCCGTTCCGGCAAGGAAGCCCCCTAGGACCGCCTCCCTCGGCTCACATCATGTTGAGCTGGAGTCTCGCCGCGTCCGACATCTTCTCGGGCGTCCAGGGGGGATCCCAGACGACCTCGACGCTCACGTTGTTCACTCCCGGGACCGCGCGGATCTTGGCCTCGACCTCGGGGGGGAGCGATCCGGCCACGGGGCAGGCGGGGGACGTCAGGGTCATGCGGACCTTCACCTCGCCCGACGCCTCCTTCACGTCCACGTCGTAGACGAGACCCAGCTCGTAGATGTTGACCGGAATCTCGGGGTCGTAGCAGGTCTGCAGGACCTCGACCACCCTCGCCTTCAGGTCATCGCCCTGCTTCAGATCGGGTATCGGTCCGGACAGATCGATTGGGTCGGTCATCGTTCGGTCACTCCGTCGTGGCGATGTCGCGCGCGTTCTCGAGGGCCGCGCGCAGCGTGTGCCAGGCCAGCGTGGCGCACTTGACGCGCACCGGGAACTCGCGCACGCCCGAGAACACCACCAGCTTTCCGAGGACATTCGGGTCGGCGGACGCGCCGTCCTCGGTGAGCAGGCGGTGGAACGCCTGGAACAGATCCTCGGCCTCCGTCCGGCTCCTCCCCTTCAGGCTCTCCGTCATCATCGAGGCGGAGGCCTTCGAGATGGCGCAGCCCGATCCCTGGAAGCGCACGTCCTTGAGGATGTCCCCCTCCAGGACCACGGACACGGTCACCCGGTCTCCGCACAGCGGGTTGTGCCCCTCGGCCCGCCGGGAGGCCGACGGCAGGTCGCCGAAGTTCCGCGGCCGCCGGTTGTGGTCCAGGATCACTTCCTGGTACAGGTCCCCCAGTTCGGTCGACATCAGCGGAAGACCTCGAGCACACGCCGGAGTCCCGCGGCCAGCGCGTCGATGTCCTCCCGGGTGTTGTACAGGGCCAGGGAGGCGCGCGCCGTCGCGTCGACGCCCAGACGCTCCATGAGCGGCTGGGCGCAGTGGTGGCCGGCGCGGATGGCCACACCCTCGCGGTCCAGGATCGTGCCGATGTCGTGCGGGTGCACGCCGTCCATGACGAACGACAGGACCGAGGTCTTCTCCCGGGCCGTGCCGACGAGCCGCACACGCGGCAGACCGCCGACCTTGTCGGTCGCGTACGCCAGGAGATCCTCCTCGTGCGCCATCCGTCCGCCGGCATCCAGCCCCGAGAGGTAGTCGACCGCCGCTCCGAGTCCGATCACACCCGCGATGTGGGGCGTGCCGGCCTCGAACTTGTACGGCAGACGGTTGTACTCGGTCTTCTCGAAGGTGACCGAGGCGATCATGTCGCCGCCCCCCTGGTACGGCGGCATCCCCTCCAGGTGGTGCTCCTTCCCGTACAGGATGCCGATGCCCGTCGGCCCGAACATCTTGTGCCCCGACAGAGTGTAGAAGTCGCAGTCGAGATCCCGGACGTCGATCGGCAGGTGGGGCGCCGCCTGGGCGCCGTCGACCAGGACCGGGATACCCCTGGCGTGCGCCGCCTCGACGATTCGCCGCACCGGGTTGATCGTCCCGAGGGCGTTCGACACGTGCGCCACCGAGACGATCCGCGTCTTCGGCGTCAGGAGTCTCTCCAGCTCGTCGAGCACGAGATCGCCGCGATCGTCGATCGGGACGACCCGCAGGCGGGCGCCCTTTTCCCCGCACAGGATCTGCCAGGGGACGATGTTCGAGTGGTGCTCCAGGGCGGTGATCAGCACCTCGTCCCCTGCTCCGACGTGCGCGCGCCCGTAGGTCTGCGCCACCAGGTTGATCGCCTCGGTCGTGCCGCGGACGAAGACGATCTCCCGGTCCTGCGCGGCGTTGACGAAGCGCCGCAGCCTGCCGCGCGCGCTCTCGTAAGCGGCCGTGGCGCGCTCGCTCAGGGCGTGCAGGCCGCGGTGGATGTTGGCGTTGTCGTGCTCGTAGAAGCCCACGATCGCGTCGATGACGGCGCGCGGCTTCTGCGACGTGGCGGCGTTGTCGAGGTAGACGAGCGGCTTCCCGAAGACCTTCTGGTTCAGGATCGGGAAGTCCTCGCGGATCCGGCGCACCTCGAAGGGGGCTGTCTTCGCTGTCCGCGCCGCCGGCCGGGCCACCGTCACGCCCCCACCCCCGCCCCGTGTCCCTTGCGCAGGCGCGTGAACAGCAGGCACTCGAGCCCGGCCCGGATCGGCTCGATCCGCATGCCGCGCAGGACCTCGCTGACGAACGCCTGGATAAGAAGATTCCGCGCCGCCTCCTCGCTGATGGCGCGGGTCCTCAGGTAGAACATGGCGTCCTCGTCGATCTGGCCGATGGTCGCGCCGTGCGTGCACTTCACGTCGTCCGCGAGGATCTGCAGCCTCGGCGTCGTGTCGACCAGCGCCTCCTCCGACACCAGGAGGTTCTTGTTGGTCTGGTGCGCGTCGCTCTTCTGCGCGTCCTGGCGCACGATGATCCGTCCGTCGAACACACCTCGCGAGCGGTCGTCCAGGACTCCCTTGTACAGCTCGTGGCTCGTGCACCCGGGGCTGGCGTGATCGATGAGCGTGTGGTTGTCCACGTGCTGCGCGCCGCCGGTGATGTACAGGCCGTCCAGACGCACCTCCCCTCCCTCCGCACCGAGGAGCGTGCCGAGATCGGTGCGCACCAGCTCACCGCCCAGCGAGATGTTCCAGGACCCGAGGCGGGCGTAGCGTCCCAGGTCGGCCTGCAGGACGCCGACGTGGAACGCCCTCTCGCTCTCGCGCTGCAGCCTGTAGTGATCGACGGCCGCGTCCTCGCCCACGACGATCTCCGTCACCGCGTCCGTGAAGTACACATCGTGGTGCGGACCGACGTAGCTCTCGACGACCGACAGCCGGCTCGACTTCCCGGCCACGATCAGGTTCCTGGGATACGAAACGACCGGTCCGTCCGGCGAGGTCGAGATGAACAGAAGGTGCACCGGCTCGTCGACCACGGCGCCGTCCGGCACCCGGAGGTACGCACCGTCCTGCATGAACGCCGTGTTGAGCGCGGCAAAGGCGTGGGTGCGATCGTCGGCATGGCGCGCCAGGTGCGGCTCGATCTCGTCGCGGCGCTTCGCGAGCGCCTGCGCCAGCGGCTCGACCACGACACCCGCGGGGAACGGCCGCAGGCGCGACAGCCCCGGGGCGTAATGGCCGTTGATGAACACCAGGTGGGTGCACTCCCAGGGCTCGAAGGTGAACCGCTCGATGGCCCGGCCCGTGAAGCCGTTGGTGACCGGCCGCGCCTGCGGCTGGAACGGCGCCTTCAGGATCGGCCCGATGCTGGTCTTGCGCCATTCCTCCTGGCGCATGGTCGGAAAGCCGAGCCCGGCGAAGCGCGCGATGGCGGCCTCGCGGAGCGGCCGGGTCCATGCGTCCGCCCCGGCTGGAAGGTCCTTCTGCCGGCGGGCGAACGCGGAGAGATAGTGGTCCGTGGAGATCATCGGTTTCTCTACACCAGCGGGGGGGCGCCGGCGCGGGTACGATTCGTCTCCTGCTCGACCCAGGCGTAACCCCTCTTCTCGAGCTCCAGAGCCAGGTCCTTGTCGCCCGAGCGCACGATGCGACCGTTGTGCAGGACGTGCACGCGATCCGGGACGATGAAGTTCAAAAGTCTCTGGTAGTGCGTGATCACCAGCATGGAGCGCGTCTTCGAGCGCAGGCCGTTGACGCCGTTGGCCACGACCCGGAGCGCGTCGATGTCGAGCCCGCTGTCGGTCTCGTCCAGGACGGCGAGCCTCGGATCGAGCACCGCCATCTGCAAGACCTCGTTGCGCTTCTTCTCGCCGCCCGAAAAACCTTCGTTGACCGCGCGGTTCAGGAAGCTCTGGTCGATCTCGACCAGCTTCATCTTCTCCTTGATCATCGCCAGGAACTCCATGGCGTCGAGCTCGGTCTGGCCGCGGTGCTTGCGGATCGCGTTGAGCCCCGCCTTGAGGAGGTACATCGTGCTGACGCCCGGGATCTCCACCGGGTACTGGAACGCCAGGAACAGTCCCTCCCAGGCGCGCTCCTCGGGCGGCATCGCCAGGAGGTCCTTGCCCATGTAGAGGACGCTCCCCTCGGTGACCTCGATCGACTCGCGGCCGGCGAGGACATTCGCGAGCGTGCTCTTGCCGGAGCCGTTGGGCCCCATGATGGCGTGCACCTCGCCCGCCTGGACCTCGAGATCGATCCCCCGGAGGATCTCCTTGTCGCCGGCCCGGGCGTGCAGATTGCGGATCTGAAGCATGACTGGAACCCTCGCTCGACGGGATGGGTGCGTCAGCCGACGCTGCCTTCCAGGCTGACGCCGAGCAGCTTCTGCGCCTCGACCGCGAACTCCATCGGCAGCTCGCGGAACACTTCCTTGCAGAAGCCGCTGACGATCAGGTTGACGGCGTCCTCCGGCTTGATGCCGCGCTGCCGGCAGTAGAACAGCTGGTCCTCGCCGATCTTCGACGTCGAGGCCTCGTGCTCGAGGCGGGCCGTGCTGTTCTTCACCTCGATGTAGGGGAAGGTGTGCGCCCCGCAGGTGTCGCTCATCAAGAGCGAGTCGCACTGCGAATAGTTGCGCGCCCCGCGCGCCCCCTTCATGATCTTCACCATCCCGCGGTAGGTGTTCTGCCCGTGGCCGGCGGAGATCCCCTTCGAGATGATCGTGCTGCGCGTGTTGCGGCCGATGTGGATCATCTTCGTGCCGGTGTCCGCCTGCTGGCGGTTGTTGGTCACGGCCACCGAGTAGAACTCGCCGATCGAGTTGTCCCCCTGCAGGATGCAGGACGGATACTTCCAGGTGATCGCCGAGCCGGTCTCGACCTGCGTCCAGGAGATCTTCGAATTCTCCCCCTGGCACTTGCCGCGCTTGGTGACGAAATTGTAGATGCCCCCCTTCCCCTCGCGGTCGCCCGGGTACCAGTTCTGCACCGTCGAGTACTTGATGGTCGCGTTCTTGAGGGCCACGAGCTCGACCACCGCCGCGTGCAGCTGGTTGGTGTCGCGCTTGGGCGCCGTGCACCCTTCCAGGTAGGAGACGTAGGCCCCTTCGTCCGCGACGATCAGCGTGCGCTCGAACTGCCCCGTGTCCGCGGCGTTGATGCGGAAATAGGTCGACAGCTCCATCGGGCAGCGCACCCCCTTCGGGATGTAGGCGAACGAGCCGTCGCTGAACACGGCCGAGTTCAGCGCCGCGAAGAAGTTGTCGTTGTGCGGCACGACCGTCCCGAGATACTGCTTCACCAGCTCGGGGTGCTCCAGCACCGCCTCGGAGAAGGAGCAGAAGATGATCCCGAGCTCCCTAAGCTTCGCCTTGAACGTCGTGGCGACCGACACGCTGTCGAACACGGCGTCCACGGCCACGCCCGCCAGCACTTTCTGCTCCCCCAGCGGGATCCCGAGCTTCTCGTAGGTCTTCAGGAGCTCGGGGTCGACTTCGTCGAGACTCCCGAGCTGCTTCTTCACCTTCGGCGCCGAGTAATAGATGATGTTCTGGTAGTCGATCTTCGGATAATGCACGTTGGCCCAGGTCGGCTCCGTCATCGTCAGCCAGTGACGGTAGGCCTTCAGACGCCACTCCAGCATGAACTCCGGCTCGTTCTTCTTCTGCGAGATGGCCCGGACGATCTCCTCGCTCAGCCCGCGCGGCACCGTTTCGGCTTCGATGTCGGTCACGAAGCCGTACTTGTAGTCCTGCTGCGTCAGGTCCTGGATCGTCTTGGTCGAGCTTCGCGCCATCACGCGCCCCCTTGCCCGCAGTCGGTGCAGCGCACTGCGAGGGCCCCGTTGCCGCACGCGGCCGGCGCGCGCTCGTCCAGAACGGCATGCATGGTCTTCTCGCTGCTGAGGAGCTCCGACAGCATCGTCCTGCGCAGCACGCGCTCCAGGAGATCCTCGAGCACGCCCCACAGGGATCGGATGGAGCAGTCCCCCATGTGCGTGCAGACTTTCAGGTCCCCCGCGTGCCGGTCGCAGTAGCTCGTGTCGTAGAGCCTCCCGCCGCCCAGCGCCGACAGGACCTCCGCCAGGCTGATCGTCTCCGACGTCCTGCGCAGCGTGTAGCCGCCCGTCCGGCCCAGAACGCTCTTGACCAGACCGGCCTTGCGCAGGACACGGATGAGCTTGGCCACGTGCGGGACGGTCAGCCCCTCCTCCCGGGCGATCTCCGCCAGGGTCATGGGGCCCGCCTGCCCGTGTCTCTGCCGCCGGGCGATCTGGAGGATGCAGCGGAGTCCGTATTCTTCCTGGGCCGAGACTTTCACTTTCGTAACGCTCCCGGTATCGCGTTCAACGCTGGGGACGTACAGGGGGAATCATATTAAACGTGTACTTTCATGTCAACTATAATCTGCCGTCTGGACGAAAGGGATTCAAGTACGATGAGGGCCGGTCCGGGGGTAAAGGATGCCGCGCGTCGCACAGCCACACACGGGGTTCGACGGTCTCCTGGTCGGGGCGTTCGAGAGCCGGCTGGCCGCGGAGATGTCGCGCCTCATCGAGGCGCACGGCGGCCGGCCCATGGTCGCGCCGTCGATGCGGGAGATCCCTCTCGAGGAGAACCGCGAGGCGCTCGAGTTCGGCGACAGGCTTCTCGCCGGGCACTGGGACATCCTCATCCTGCTGACCGGCGTCGGTCTCAAGACGCTGGTCACGGCGCTCGAGACACGCCACCCGCGCGCCCGCATCGTCGAGGCGCTGGGCAAGGTGACGCGCGTCTGCCGAGGTCCCAAACCGGTCGCCGCCCTGAAGGCGCTCGGTCTGTCCCCCGGGATCACCGTCCCCGAGCCGAATACCTGGATGGAGCTCCTGCGCACCCTCGACGAGAAGTCGGACGTCGCCGGCCGTCGCGTGGCGGTGCAGGAGTACGGCATCAGCAATCTCGAGCTCCTGCAAGGGCTGAGGGAGCGCGGCGCCGAGGTGACGCGCGTCCCGGTGTACCGCTGGGGGCTGCCGCACGACCTCGCCCCCCTGCGCGCGGCGCTCCAGGCGATCGCCGACGCCCAGGTTCCCGTCGTCCTGTTCACCAACGCGAACCAGGTGGAGAACGTCATGCAGGTCGCCCGCGACGCCGGACTGGACGAAAGGGTCCGGGCGGCGCTGGCGCGCGGGGTCGTCGCGTCGGTGGGCCCGATCGCCAGCGAGAGCCTGCGCAACCATGGTCTTGGGGTCGACGTGGAGCCGCCGCATCCGAAGATGGGTCCGCTGGTGAAGGAAGCGAGCCTGCGCTGCCACGCGATCCTGGAGGCGAAGCGGGACCCGGGGGGCGGTGGCGCGGGCGGCGGCAGGGGGCCGGCGTCGCGCGGCGGTTCCGGGCCGGGCGCGGGCCACGGACCGTCGGACCGTAAGGCGCGAGGGGCAGCGATGTCGCCGACCGGCGCGGTCGCGGCGATCGAGATCGCCCCGCAGCCGGCGCGCCCCGGGGTGCGCGGCCTGGATCCGCTTCTCGACAGTCCGTTCATGCGCGCCTGCCGTCGCGACACCACCTCCGTCACGCCGGTCTGGCTCATGCGCCAGGCGGGGCGCTACATGCGGGAATACCGTCAGATCCGCGCGCGCCGTTCGTTTCTGGAGATCTGCCGCGACCCCGACCTGGTGACGCAGATCACCGTCTACGCTGTCGAGCGGCTTCGGGTCGATTCCGCGATCATCTTCGCCGACCTCCTGCTGCCGGTGCAGGGGACCGGTCTCTCCCTCGCCTACACGAAGGGGGAGGGACCGTCCATCGATCCGCCGCTGCGCGCGCCGGAGGACGTCGATCGCCTGCGCGAGCCGGATCTCGAGGAGAGCGTCGGCTACGTCTTCGAGGCGATCCGCCGGACGCGACGCGCCCTGCCGGCGAACATTCCGCTGCTCGGCTTCGCGGGCGCCCCGTTCACCCTGGCGTCCTACATGATCGAAGGGGGCGGCTCGACGCACTACGTGAAGACCAAGTCCTTCTTCATGAAGGATCCGGGGGCGTGGCACGCGCTCCTCGAGAAGCTCTCGCGCATCACCGTGGCGTACCTGAACGCGCAGATCGCCGCCGGCGCGCAGGCGGTGCAGCTGTTCGACACCTGGGTCGGCTGCCTCGGTCCCGCGGACTACCGGGCCTTCGTCCTGCCGCACACCAAGCGCGTCCTCGACGCCGTCACCCCCGGCACGCCGGTCATCCATTTCGGCACCGGGACCGCGGGTCTCCTGCCGCTGATGCGCGAAGCGGGCGGCGGCGTCATCGGGCTCGACTGGCGCCTGGACCTGGTGCAGGCGTGGGACGGCCTGGGCGACGTCGCGGTGCAGGGGAACCTCGATCCGACCGTGCTGTTCGCCCCGCGCGACGAGGTGCGGCGCCGGACCCTCGACCTTCTCGGGCGGGTGGGCGGCCGGCCGGGGCACATCTTCAACCTGGGGCACGGCATCCTGCCGCACACACCGCTCGACAACGTCCTCGCCCTGGTGGACGCGGTGCACTCGTGGGGAGGCGCGTGAGTGGCCGGCGCACCCGCGCACGATTCGGTCCTTCTCCTCGGCTTCGGCGGACCGACGCGCCGTGACGAGGTCCGCCCCTTCCTCGACAACGTCCTGCGCGGCAAACCGGTCACGCGGGAGCGCTACGAGGAGGTCGTGCGGCATTACGACGAGGCGGGCGGCTCGTCCCCTTTCAACCGATTGACCTTCGCCCAGGCGGAGAGCCTGCGCCTCCTCCTGTCGGCCGAAGGACCCCGTCTCCAGGTGTACGTCGGAATGCGTCACTGGGAGCCGTACATCACCGACACCCTCACCGAGATGGCGCACGAAGGACGGCGCCGGGCCGTCGGCGTGGTCCTCGCCGCGCACCGCTCCCCCCCCTCCTGGGAGGCGTATCTCGCGAGCGTGGACGAGGCGCGCGGGCGGCTGGGCGATTCCGCCCCCGTCGTCGATTACGTCGCGGCCTGGTCCGATCATCCACTCCTCATCGAGGCGCTCGCCGAACGGACCCTGGCCGCCATCGCCTCGGTTCCGGAAGCGCGGCGCGGCCGCGCGCGAGTCGTCTTCACGGCGCACAGCCTCCCGACCGGGATGGCCGAACGATCGGGATACACCGCGGGTCTGAGGCGCACCGCCGGCCTTCTGGCCGGTCGCCTGGGTGTTGCGACCTGGTCGCTCGCCTTCACGAGCCGCAGCGGCAACCCGTCGGACCCCTGGCTCGAGCCGGACATCGGCGACGCGCTCCGCACCCTGCAGCGGGACGGCGCCCAGGACGTCGTCGTGTCGCCGATCGGTTTCCTGAGCGATCACGTGGAGGTCCTCTACGACCTCGACATCGCCGCCCGCAGGACCGCGGACGGGCTCGGGATCGGCTTCTTCCGCGCGGGAACACCGGGTGACCATCCTTCCTTCATCCGCATGCTCGCCCTCGTGGTGCGGGACGTGGTGACGGGAGGATGAGCGGGATCAGGGTGATCGTCGCCGGCGCCGGCGTCGGCGGGCTCGCCTGCGCCCATCGCCTCCTGGCCCAGTCCCGCGATCGGGGCATCCCCCTCGAACTGGCGGTGCTCGAGGCCGCGCCCCGCGCCGGCGGAGTGATCGCGACCGACCACGTGGATGGCTGCGTCATCGAAGGAGGGCCCGACTGCTTCGTCTCCGACAAGCCTTGGGGGATCGATCTCTGCAGGAGAGCCGGTCTCGCGGACGAGATCGTCGGCACGAACCCGACCCTTCGCCGATCCTTCGTGTACACCCGCGGAGCGTTGCGGCCGATCCCGGAAGGCTACCAGCTTCTCGCTCCGAGCCGCCTGCTGCCGTTCGCAACGACCCGGATCCTCGGCCTGGGGGGCAAGCTGCGCGCCGCCTGCGATCTCGTCCTGCCACGCGGGCCCGACGTCCCGGACGAGAGCCTCGCCTCCTTCGTGAGGCGGCGCTTCGGGCGGGAGACCCTCGACCGTCTGGCGCAGCCGCTCCTGGCCGGCATCTACAACGCCGACCCCGAGCGACTCAGCCTGCGCGCCACGATGCCCCGCTTCCTGGAGCTGGAGCGCCGGCATCGCAGCGTGATCCTCGGTCTCCTGCGCGCCCGCCGCAGCCTTCCGGCCGAAGCCCGGACGGGAGTCAGCGGGGCGCGCTACTCGATCTTCGTGACGCTCAAGACGGGACTGCAGACGCTCACCGACCGCCTGGCGGGCTCCCTGCCGGCCGGCTCGCTTCGTCTTGGCGCGAGGCTTTTGCGACTCGACGCGGCGCCGGTGTCGGCCGCCCCGGCGGCGGCGCGCTGGAGGGTCTCGATCTCCGGCGGTGAGACGCTCGAGGCCGACGCCGTCGTCCTCGCCGCGCCCGCGTGCGTGGCGGCGCCGCTCGTGCGGGCGTTCGACCCACCGCTCGCCGATCTCCTGGCGCAGATCCCCTACGGCGGCGCCGCCACGGTCAGCCTGGCCTACCGCCGCGCCGACGTCAGCCACCCTCTCGACGGCTTCGGGTTCGTCGTGCCCAGGACCGAGAACCGGCGGCTGGTCGCCTGCTCGTTCTCGAGCGTCAAGTTCCCGGGACGCGCCCCCGCGGACAAGGTCCTGCTTCGCGCCTTCCTCGACGGGCGGACCTCCGACGGGGTCGAGCCCGCCCACCTCGAGCGGATCGTCCGCGACGACCTGCGCGACATCCTGGGGATCACGGCGTCCCCTCTGTTCGCCCGGTCCTACGTCCACACTGCGGCGATGGCGCAGTATGAGGTCGGCCACCTCGAGGTGGCGCAGGCGGTGGACGATCGGCTGTCGCGCCACGGCGGGCTGTTCGTCGCGGGGAACGGGCTGCGGGGCGTCGGGCTGCCCGACTGCGTCCACAGCGGCGAGGTCGCGGCCGACGGCGTCCTGGCGCGCGCCGGGATGGTATCCTTGGTGCGATGAGACCTCCGAGCGCCGCCCGCTTCCGCCACAGGAGTCCGCGATGACCATCGTGATCGGCTGCGACCACGCCGGGTACGCCCTGAAGACCATCCTCGTCGAGATGCTTCGCCGCGAGGGGCACACGGTGCAGGACCTCACGCCCGCTCTCGACCCGAAGGACGACTATCCCGACAGCGCAGCCGCGGTCGCCCGCGCGGTGGCGGGGCGCAGGGCCGAGCGCGGCATCATCGTCTGCGGCAGCGGCGTCGGCGCTTCGGTCGCCGCCAACAAGATCCGCGGCGCGCGTGCCGGCCTGTGCCACGACACCTACAGCGCCCGGCAGGGCGTCGAGCACGACGACACGAACGTGCTGTGCCTCGGGGCGAGGGTCGTCGGGGACGCGCTGGCGCAGGATCTGGCCCGCTCCTTCCTCGGCGCCCGCTTCAGCGGCGAGGAGCGGCACGTCCGCCGGCTGAAGAAGATCCAGGCGCTCGAGAAGGAGTGACGCATGCAGATCGGCATCGTCGGTCTCGGCCGCATGGGCGGCAACATGGCTCGGCGCTGGATGCGCGGCGGCCACACCGTCGTGGGTCACGTCCGCAATGAAGCGACGCTCCAGGCGTTCGCGAAGGAAGGGCTCGTCCCCGCCGCGACGCTGGAGGACCTGGTGTCGCGCCTGAAGCCGCCGAGAGCCGTGTGGCTGATGCTGCCGGCGGGCGGCCCGACCGAAGAGGCGGTGACGCGGCTCGGCTCGCTGCTCGCGTCCGGCGACGCGCTGGTCGACGGCGGCAACAGCTACTATAAGGATGACCTTCGCCGCGCCGCCCTCCTGACGCCTCGCGGGCTGCACTACCTGGACGAGGGGACCAGCGGGGGCGTCTGGGGTCTGACCGAAGGGTACTGCCTGATGATCGGCGGCCCCGCGGAGGTCGTCGAGCGTCTGCGTCCCGCCTTCGTCACGCTCGCCCCGGCGCCCGAGCGGGGCTGGGGCCGGGTCGGCCCCACCGGGGCCGGCCACTTCGTCAAGATGATCCACAACGGCATCGAGTACGGCATGATGCAGTCCTACGCCGAGGGGTTCGCGCTTCTCGAATCGAAACAGGAGTTCGGTCTCGATCTGAAGCAGGTCGCCGCGATCTGGCAGGACGGCAGCGTCGTGCGCTCGTGGCTCCTCGATCTGGCCGCCCGGGCGCTGCAGGAGAACCCCCGCCTCGAGGGGATCGCGCCGTGGGTCGAGGACTCGGGCGAAGGACGCTGGACGGTGCAGGAGTCGATCGAGAACGCCGTCCCCGCCCCCGTGATCACGCTGTCCCTCATGGCCCGCTTCCGCAGCCGGCAGCCCCTGTCGTTCGCCGACCGGCTGCTCGCGGCCCTGCGCAACCAGTTCGGCGGACACGCCATCAAGAGACCGGGACCATGAGGCCCGAGCGCGCCGGCGCCCCGGCGCCGACGCTGGTCATCTTCGGCGCGACCGGCAGCCTCGCCGCGGGCAAGCTCGTCCCCGCCCTGTTCAGCCTCGACCGCAAGGGCCGCCTGCCCGCGGGCGCGCGCATCCTCGGTGTCGCCCGCCACGACTTCGGCGACGACGGCTACAAGGCTCACCTCGAGGCCACCCTGAAGGAACGCGGCACGCCGTTCGACCAGACCGCCTGGCGGGAGTTTGCGCGCCACCTGCGCTACGTGCGGGGCGACGTGTCGTCCGGCGAAGGGCTCGCGGGCCTGACCCGGACGCTCGCGTCCGAAGGCGGCGACGGTGTGCGCATCTTCTACCTTGCCCTGGCCCCCTGGCTGTACCCGAAGGCGATCGACGGACTGCTCGAGGCCGGCCTCGCCGGAAAGCCGCGCCCCGACGCCGCCCCCGCCCGCCGCATCGTCATCGAGAAACCGTTCGGGAACGATCTCGACTCGGCGCGCGCCCTCAACCACAAGGTACTGTCGGCCTTCGACGAATCGGAGGTGTTCCGTATCGATCACTTCCTGGGCAAGGAGACGGTGCAGAACCTGCTGGTCTTCCGATTCGCCAACCTCCTGTTCGAGCCGGTTTGGAACCGCAACTTCATCGACCACGTGCAGATCACCGTGGCGGAATCCGGATCGGTCGACGACCGCGGGCCGTACTACGACGGCGCCGGCGTGCTGCGCGACATGTTCCAGAACCACCTGATGCAGCTCCTCTGTCTCGTCGCCATCGAGGCGCCCAGCCGCTTCGAGGCCGATGCCCTGCGCGGCGAGAAGGTGAAGCTCCTGGACGCGGTGCGGCGGATCGGCGAGGCCGAGGCGCTGCACCATCTGGTGGCCGGCCAGTACAACGGCTACACGAGCGAGCCGGGGGTGCGGAAGGACTCGCGGACACCGACCTATGCCGCGATCCGCCTGTTCATCGACAACTGGCGCTGGCAGGGCGTGCCGTTCTACCTGCGCTCGGGGAAGGGCCTGGCGAAGAGGGTGAGCGAGATCGTCGTGCAGTTCCTGGCGCCTCCGCACAACATGTTCGACTTGCCGCAGGGTCGGAGACTCGACTCGAACCGCATCAGCCTCGGGATCCAGCCCGACGAAGGCGTGCACATCCGCTTCGAGACCAAGGTCCCGGACCGCGGCATGGAGGTGCGCTCCTCCGCCCTGGTGTTCCACTTCGCCGACGAGGCAAAGGAGGCCCCTCCGGAGGCGTACGAGCGGCTCCTCCTCGACGCGTTCACCGGCGACGTCTCGCTGTTCATGCGCGAGGACGAGATCGAGCAGGCCTGGTCGATCATCGATCCCCTGACGCGGGCGCAGGAGGACCGGAAGGCGCCGCCGCCCGCGCCTTACCCGCGGGGCTCCTGGGGCCCGGCGACCTCCGATCAGCTCCTCCTGCGCGACGGCCGCTACTGGGTGCTCGAGACGGTGTCAGAGGAACAGGCGAATCACCAGGTACGCCGCCGCCGAGACCGCGGCTGAGATCGGGATCGTCAGGATCCAGGCCCAGACGATCTGCCGCGCCACGCCCCAGCGCACCGCGGTCAGCCGGTGCGTCGCCCCCACCCCCATGATCGCCCCGGTGATGGTGTGCGTCGTCGAGACCGGGATGCCCCAGAGGGCCGTCCCGAGCAGGGTGATCGCCCCGGCGGTCTCGGCCGAGAACCCGCCGATCGGCCGCAGCTTGGTGATCCGCATCCCCATCGTCTTGACGATCCGCCAGCCACCGGCGAGCGTCCCGGCGGCGATGGCGGCGTGGCAGATCAGGATGACCCAGATCGGAACGTGGAACTCCTTCATGTAGCCCGTGGAGAACAGCAGGATGGTGATGACCCCCATCGTCTTCTGCGCGTCGTTGGTGCCGTGCCCGAGACTGTAGAAGGCGGCCGACACCAGCTGCAGGCGCCTGAAGCGCCGGTCCACGACGGACGGATACGAGTTGCGGTGCAGCCAGAGGAGGAGGAGCATCGTCAGGAAGCCGAGGCTGAGCCCGATGAGCGGGGACAGGACGATGAACAGCAGAATCTTCCCGAGCCCGGCCGGGAGCAGCACCGAGAAACCCGAGTGCACGACCGCGGCCCCCGCCAGGCCGCCGATGAGGGCGTGCGACGACGAGACCGGCAGCCCCAGCCACCAGGTGATCAGGTTCCAGGTGATGGCGCCGCACAGACCGCCGAGCACGACCCAGCGATCGATGGCCGACGGATCGACGACCCCCTTCCCGAGCGTGGTCGCGACCTTCACGCCGAATCCGAAGGCGGCCACGAAGTTGAAGAAGGCCGCCCAGGCGACGGCGGTGTTGGGCGACAGCGTGCCGGTCGAGACGACGGTCGCGACCGAGTTCGCCGCGTCGTGGAAGCCGTTCAGGAAATCGAAGACGAGGGCGACCAGGATGATGGCGACGACGGAGATAAGCACAGGCTACTGGTGCTTCAGGATGATGCGCTCGAGGACGATGGCGATGTCCTCGCCCGCGTCGGTGGCCGCCTCGAGGGTCTCGATGATCTCCTTCGCCTTGATGACGAAGATCGGGTCCCGCCCCGAGTCGAAGATGCGCGCCATGGCCTCCCGGTAGAGCTTGTCCCCATCCTTCTCGAGCTGGTTGATCCGCGCGCAGTGCCGCATGATCGTCGCCGCGTCACGCAGGTCCACGACCGCCTTCTGGATCTCCACAGCCTGCTGGTGGATGATGCGCGCCAGGTCGGCCGCGTCCGGAATCTCCCCGCCCACCCTGAACAGGACCGCGCGACTGGCGACGGCGTCGATCAGATCGACCAGGTCGTCCATGCGGGACGCCAGATCGTGGATGTCCTCCCGGTCGATCGGCGTGATGAAGGTGCGGTGCAGGGTCTTCACCAGCTCGTGGATCTGGACGTCGCAGCGGTGCTCGATCTCCTTGATGCGCGAGGCGTAGGCCGCGCCGTCCCCCCCCTTGCCGTTGCGGAACATCTCTTCCAGGATCAGCGCCGCGTCCACGGCGCCCCCCGCCATGGCGGCGAAGGTGTCGAAGAACAGCCGGTCGGTCTTCTTGACGCTCAGCAGCATGACGGCGGAACCTAGCGCAGGCGTGCCGGGGAGTCAAGCACACCCCCCTGTCTCATCCGCGCGCGTCGAGAAGCACACCACCGCGCGGCTCAGCTCCGGCGGGACGGGCGCTGGTGGGAGAGACGGTGGTAGGCGCCGTCGTAATACAGGAGCGGACGCCCCTGGGAGTGGCCGGCGGCCTCGACGCGGCCGACGAAGATCGTGTGGTCCCCTCCGTCGTGGGCCGCTTCGAGTCTGCAGTCGAACCAGGCCAGGCAGTCGGTGAGGATGGGGGCCCCCGTCTCCGCCTTCCGGAGCGGCACGTCTTCGAGCCAGTTGCCGCGCTCTCCGAGGTGACCGGCGGCGAGCTCGGAGAGCCGCTCCTGGCTGTCCTTCAGGACGTTGATGGCGAACGAGGCGTCCTTCTCGATTGAAACATGACTGCGGGCCTTCTTGTCGATGCAGGCGAGAACCAGGGGCGGGTTCAGGGACACAGAGCAGAAGGAGCTGACGGTGATCCCGAGGATTCCCCCTTCGCGCCGGGTCGTGAGGATCGACACGCCGCTCCCCCAGCGCCGCATGGCGCTCTTGAACTGGTCGGTGGGCACCGGCAAGGCTCCTCCCCCGCGAATGAGAAACGGCATATTATCCCGACTTCGGCCGCGACGCGGGAGATCCTGATGGGCTCCACGGGCAAGGGAGAAGGCGTCTACAACGTCGTGGTCATCGGCGCCGGCACGGCCGGACTGGTCACGGCGGCCGGAACCGCCGGCCTGGGCGGCCGCGTGGCGCTGATCGAACGCAACCGAATGGGCGGCGACTGCCTGAATTTCGGGTGCGTGCCGAGCAAGGCGCTCATCCGCTCGTCTCGCGTCGCCGCGCTGATGCGCCGCGCCGATCTCTACGCGCTCGATCCGGTGAAACCGCTCGTCGATTACGGCCGCGTTGTGCTGCGGGTGAAGGCGCTGCGGGCCCGCCTCGAGCCGAACGACTCGGTCGAGCGCTTCGAACGGCTGGGAGTGGATGTCTTCCCGGGCGATGCGTCCCTCGAGTCCGAGCATTCCGTCCGGGTGGATGGCACGCTGCTGCGCGCCCGGAACATCGTTCTCGCGACCGGGGGGCGGGCCGTCGTGCCCGATGTCCCCGGCCTGAAGGAGGCGGGGTTCGAGACGAACGAAACGATCTTCGAGCGCGAGACGCCGCCCGGCCACCTCCTGGTGGTGGGGGGCGGTCCGGTCGGCTGCGAGCTGGCGCAGGCGATGGTCCGGCTCGGAGCCAGAGTGACCCTGGTCGACCGGGGGCCGCACGTGCTGCACCGCGAGGACGCGGACGTCGCGGCGCTGGTGCAGGCCAGGATGGCGGAGGACGGCGTTCGCCTTCTCCTCCGCGGCCGGGTCGAGTCGGTCGTCCCCGGCCGCGCCGCGCCGCACCGCGTGAAGGTGCGCCGCGAGGGCGGGACCGGCGGGCCGGATGACCCGCTCGAGATCGAGGCCGACACGATCCTGATCGCCGCGGGGCGGACGCCGAACGTCGAGGGGCTCGGCCTGGACCGGGCCCGGGTGGCCTCGACCGGCCGGGGGGTCACGGTGAACGCCTATCTCCAGACGAGCCGCAAGACCATCTACGCCGCGGGGGACGTCTGCGGGTCGTTGCATTTCACGCATGTCGCCGAGCACCACGCGCGCATCGTCGTGCGCAACATCCTCCTGTCCCCCTTTAAGGGGCTCCTGCGCGCCCGCGCCGACCAGCGGGTCGTGCCGTGGACCACCTTCACCGAGCCGGAGGTGGCGCGCGTCGGCCTGAACGAGACCGACGCGGCGCAGACCGACGTGAGGTTCGACGTGCACCACTTCCCCTATTCGGACCTGGATCGCGCCATCCTCGAGAGCGAGGAGGAAGGGTTCGTCAAGGTGATCGCCGCGCGCGGGCGCGGCACGATCCTCGGGGCGACGGTGGTCGGCGCCGGGGCCGGCGAGCTGATCCATGAACTGGCCCTGGCGATGAGGCAGGGGATCGGTCTGCAGTCGCTGTCGTCCCTGATCCACGTCTACCCGACGCTGTCGCAGGCCGTGCAGCGCACCGCCGACGCTTTCATGCGGACGAAACTCACCCCCGGAGCGCGCGCGATCTTCTCGCGGCTCTACGCCTGGCAGCGGCGGGGTCTGTGAGCGCGGCGCAAAGCGGCCGCGCGCGGCTCCTCGGGGGTCTCGCGGCACTGGCGGCGCTGGCCGTGGCCCTGCGTTTCCTCCCGGTGGCCTCCTGGCTCGCCGGCCTGAACGCGCTGCTCTCCCGACTCGGACTCTGGGGGATCGGTCTGTTCGCGATCGTCTACGCCCTGGCAGCCGTCCTCTTCGTCCCCGGTTCGGCGCTGACGATCGGGGCGGGCGCCCTCTATGGTCTGGGCTGGGGGTTCGTCGCCGTGTCGGCCGGATCGACCCTCGGGGCCACGGCCGCATTCCTGGTCGCCCGCTACCTGGCGCGCGATCGCGTCGAGCGCTGGGCGGCGCGCGACCCGCGATTCGCAGCGATCGACGGGGCGGTCGGTCGGGAGGGATGGACGATCGTCCTGCTCACCCGCCTGAGCCCGGTGTTTCCGTATAACCTGCTCAACTATCTGTACGGCCTGACGCGCGTTCGCCTCGGCCCGTACGTCCTGGCCTCGTGGATCGGCATGATGCCGGGCACCGTGCTGTACGTCTACCTGGGCTTTGCCGGCCGCGCGGTGGCGCAGGCGGCCGCCGGCCGGACCGCGCGTACCCCCGCCGAGTACGCCGCCTGGACCATCGGCCTGATCGCCACGCTCGCCGTTACGGTCTACGTCACGCGGCTGGCGCGGCGGACGCTGCGCGCGCGGGCGGGCGCATGAGCCGGATCGAGACTTTCTTCCTGCGGGGTCCGGCGGGGCGCATCGAATGCATGCTGAAGCGGCCAGACGCCGCCGACACCCCCTCGGCCGCGGTCGTCTGCCACCCCCATCCCCTGTTCGGCGGCACGATGCACAACAAGGTCGTGCACGCCGCCGCCGAGGCAATCGTCGACGCCGGCATCCCCGTCCTGCGTTTCAATTTCCGCGGGGTCGGCGGAAGCGGAGGCACGCACGACGGCGGGCGCGGCGAGCAGGACGACCTGCGCTCGGTCCTGGATCACCTGGCGCGGCTCTTTCCCGGCCGGCGCCTCCTGGTCGCCGGGTACTCCTTCGGATCCTTCGTCGCCCTCAGCGTCGGCTGCCGCGACCCGCGGGCGCCCGCGCTGATCGGCATCGGCATCCCGGTCAATCTCGTCGGTTTCGGCTTCCTGCGCGACTGCCGTAAACCCCTGACGCTCATCCAGGGGGACGGAGACGCCTTCGGCCCGCTCCTCCAGGTGATGGCGCTGGCGGCTGTCGTGCCGGGGGGGGCGCGGGTTGTCGTGGTGAAAGGGGCGGCGCACAACTTCGCCGGGCATCTCGACGAGCTGGCCCGGTGTGTCGCCGCGGCGGTCCCCGACGAGATGCGCTCCGCCGGGCGGATGACGCCGCCCGTTGGAGACGACCCCGCAGGGGTGATATCGTAGCGACCGGTCCACCACACCAAGGAGGGTCGAGGATGACACGGAGTCTGGCCATCGCCGTCGCGCTGTCCGTCGGTCTCGGAGTCGCCGGGTTGCGGGCCGAGGAGGCCGCGAAGCCCGATGCGGCGAAAGCGGGCAAGGGGCAGCAGGTGTACGCGGCGCAGCACTGCAGCATGTGCCATTCGATCGCCGGCAAGGGGAACCCGAAGACCCCCCTCGACGACGTCGGCGGCAAGATGACGGCCGAGGAGCTGAAGAAGTACATCGTCAATCCCAAATCGGTGAAGGCCGATTCGAAGATGAAGGCCTACTCCTCCCTGTCCGCCGAGGACCTGGACGCGCTCGTGGTCTACCTCGGGACGCTCACCAAGAAGGGCTCGTAGATTGCGCGGATTTCCCGCCCGGATCACGGGGTTCTGCGCGGCGGCGGCCCTTGTCGCCACGGTGGCGGCCGCGGCCGACGCGCCGAAGCCGCTCTACGTCAGGGTCGGCCTCCTGATCGACGGAAACGGCGGGCCGCCCCGGCGTGACATGGCGATCCTGGTCAAGGGGGAGCGGATCGAGGCGATCGACACGCAGAAGGGGCTGGCGCGCCCGGAGGGAGCGCGCGATCTGGATCTGTCCGGACGCACCGTCCTCCCCGGCTTCATCGACTGCCACGATCACCTGACGTTCCTCGTGGATGCCGACTGGAAGTGGCGGCCGGTCCTGCGCACGACGGCCGACGAGGCTATCCTCGGCACCGTCAACGCCCTGGCGACGCTGCGCGCCGGATTCACGACCGTGCGCAACGTCGGTGACTCGGACGGCACAAGCGTCGCGCTCCGCCGCGCCGTCGATCTCGGGCTCATCGAGGGCCCGCGCATCCTGACCGCGCGCGAGATCATCACCATCACCGGCGGACACGCCGACAGTCTCAACGCCTTCCGGCCCGGTCTGGAGATCGCCGGACACGGAGGGATCGAATCCGGCGTCTGCAACTCCCCCGACGAGTGCCGCGCCGCCGTGCGCTACCAGGTCAAGTACGGCGCCGACCTGATCAAGATCGCCGCCACCGGCGGCGTCCTGTCCTCGGGCGACGAGCTGGGGGCGCGGCAGTTCTCCGACGACGAGCTGCGCGCCATCATCGGAGAGGCGCACGCCCTCGGACGCAAGGTGGCGGCGCACGCCCACGGCACCGCCGGCATCAAGGCCGCGGTCCTGGCGGGGATCGACTCGATCGAACACGGCTCCATCCTCGACGACGAGGCGATCAAGATGATGAAGGAACACGGCACGTACCTCGTCCCCACGCTCATGGCGGGTGAGTCGGTGTACACCAGCGCGAAGAACGGCCGGCTTCCCGACTACTCCATCGCCAAGGGGCTGGCCGTCTGGCCGATGATGCAGCAGTCGTTCCGCAAGGCGCACGCCGCGGGCGTGAAGATCGCCTTCGGCACGGACAGCGCCGTCACTCCGCACGGACAGAACGCCCACGAGTTCGAGCTGATGGTCCAGTTCGGCATGACGCCGATGGAGGCGATCGTCGCCGCGACCCGGAGCGCGGCCGATCTTCTGGGGCGGTCGAAGGACCTCGGGACGCTCGAGCCGGGGAAGTACGCCGATCTCGTCGCGTTCGAGGGGGACCCGGCCAAGGACGTCGTGATCCTCAGGAAGCCGGCCGCCGTCGTCCAGGGCGGCCGGGTCATCGACCTCGGGAGATGACCGCGCGCAGCCTTCCGCGCCTCCGCGTCGGCATCAGCGCCTGCCTGCTCGGCCAGAGGGTGCGATACGACGGCGGGCACAAGCTCGACCGCCGCGTCGCCCTACCCCTCGGCCGCCTGTTCGAATGGATCCCCGTCTGCCCGGAGGTCGAGCTGGGGCTCGGCGTGCCGCGCGAGACGCTCCGTCTGGAAGGGGATCCGCGCCGGCCGCGTCTCGTCTTCGAGCGCGCCCGACGCGACATCACCTCGAGGATGCGCGCCTGGTCGCGCCGCCGCCTCGATCGGCCGGACCTTCTGGATCTCTGCGGCTACATCCTGAAGAGCCGCTCGCCGACCTGCGGCCTGCGGAGCGTGCCGGTGCACAGCACCGGCCGGCCCGGCGCGCCGCCGGCGCGCGACGGCTCCGGAGTGTTCGCCCGCGCCTTGACGACGCGGTTCCCGGGCCTGCCGGTCGAGGAGGAGGACGCCCTGCACGACACGAGGCGGCGCGAGCGGTTCGTGCGGCGGGTCCTCGCCTACGGGCGAAGGCTCGACCGTCTCGCCGGAGGGGCGGACCGCACCCGCGCCTCCGGGGGGCGCGCGTGAGCGACTCTCCGTTCTCCGGCCGGGCCACCCCCGGGGGAACGCGCGACCACCTGGCGAGGTTTCCGGCGCACGCGCCGCACGGCCACGTCCCGCTCGGCGCCACGGGGCTCTACGTCAGCCGGCTCGGCTTCGGCTGCTACCGCGTGGACGACGCCACGCCGGAGCACCGCGCGGCGCTCGAGGCGGCCCTCGCCTCCGGCTGCAATCTCATCGACACCTCGACGAACTACATGGACGGCGGCAGCGAACGGCTGGTCGGGCGCGTGCTCAAGGAAGCCGGGCGGAACGGCCGCGTGCCGCGCGAGGCGGTCGTGGTCGTGTCGAAGATCGGCTACGTGCAGGGCGAGAACATGCGTCTGGCGACCGAGCGCGAAAAGGCCGGCTTCCCCTTCCCCGAGATGGTCAAGGTCGAGGAGTGGTGCTGGCATTGCATCCATCCGGAATTCCTGAAGGACCAGCTGGCGCGGTCCCTCGACCGGCTCGGTCTCGCGACCCTGGACGTCTGCCTGCTGCACAATCCGGAGTATTTCCTCACCGACGCCAAGAAGCACGGCCGCGGCCGCGACCTCGACGTGCTGCGCGCCGAGTTCTACCGCCGCGTCCAGGAGGCGTTCGCCTTCTTCGAAAAGGCCGTGACGCGCGGCGAGATCGGCTGCTACGGCGTGTCGTCGAATTCGCTCGTCGCCGCCGCCGACGATCCCGAGGCCACGTCGCTGAGCTACTTCCTGAAGGCCGCCGAGGAGGCGGGCGGCAAGGAGCACCATTTCCGCGTCGTGCAGATGCCGATGAACGTGTTCGAGTCGGGCGGTGCGCTCCTGGTCAACACCGGCCCGGAGCGCCGGCTGACGCCGCTCGAGGCCGCGGCAGGGGCCAGCCTGGCGGTCTTGATCAATCGCCCGCTCAACGCCATCGTCGGGAAGCGCCTCATCCGCCTGGCCGGGGTCCAGGAGCGGGACAAGGGACCGAGCCTCAAGGCGATTCACGCGGACCTGAAGACCCTCGAGGAGGAGTACCGCGCGACGATCGCGCCGCCTTCGGGAACCCCGGCCGCCGCCATCGATCCGTTCTTCGACCTCATCGACCAGCTGGCGGTCATGCAGGATCAGATCGAAGACCTGGAGCACTGGAAGCAGATCGAGCAGCAGTACGCCATCCCGCGGCTCAACCACACCGCCCGGACGCTGGCGCAGAACGTCCCCGACGACGTCCGCCCGCGCTGGCAGGCCTGGTGGGAGCGCTGCATCCCGTCGCTCGAGGCGCTCCTCGGGGGGATCGCGCGCGAGGCGTCCAACCGCAGTCGCTCGCGCAGCGGCAAGGTGACCGAGGCGATCGATCCGCTCCTGCCCCGGGATCGCCGCGGCGCAACGCTGTCGCAGAAGGCGCTCGCCGTCCTGTGCTCGACGCCCGGCGTGACCTGTGTCCTGGTCGGGATGCGCCAGGAGGATTACGTCGAGGACGCTCTCGCCGTCCTGTCGCAGCCTCCCCTGCCGGACGCGCTCGAGATCTATCGAAAGATGAAGAACGTCAGGGTGCGCTGAGGGCCAGGAAGGCGCGCCCGAGCGCGGCGACCCGCGGGGCGAGCGCCGGGACATGGCGCCGGGCATCGTCGCGCATCCTCGCCGCGCCCTCGGCGCCGCCGAACGACGCCGCCTCGTCCTCGCGCGCGCGCCCCGCCCAGTCGTCCACCATCGCCTCCGTGATCTCCGGATGGAACTGCACGCCCCAGGCGCGCGGCGACAGACGGAACGCCTGCTGCTCGTAGAGACGCGACGACGCGAGGAGCGTCGCGCCCGGCGGCGGGTCGAAGGTGTCGCCGTGCCAGTGGAACACCATCGCCTCGCCGGGGAGAAGACCGAGGATCGGATCCGCCCGCCCCGCGGCTGTGAGCGTGGTCGGGAACCAGCCGATCTCCTGCGCCGGCCCGCGGTACACCCGCGCCCCCGCGGCCGCCGCAAGGACCTGCGCGCCGAGGCAGACACCGAGGATCGGCACTCCGAGCCGCAGCGCGTCGGAGGCCAGGAGGATCTCGTCCCTCAAGTGCGGGAACCGGTCCTCCTCGTGCACCCCCATGGGCCCGCCGAGGATGATGACCGCCGCGGCGCCCGCGGCGGCGCGCGGAACGCTCTCGCCCCGATCGGCGCGCACGAGTCTGATCGGAAGCCGGCGCTCGTCCAGCGCCTGCGCCAGGAGCCCCGGCCCCTCGCTCTCCGCGTGCTGCACCAGCAGGATGCCGCGCACGCGCGGAATCTTGAGTTAAGATCGCCGCTCCCGTCAACCGGAGGACTCACGATGAAGATCCTCGCCTTCGCCGGCTCGCTGCGCGGCGGC
Source organism: Candidatus Dormiibacterota bacterium (assembly GCA_035635555.1). Taxonomy (NCBI): domain Bacteria; kingdom Bacillati; phylum Candidatus Dormiibacterota; species Candidatus Dormiibacterota bacterium. The sequence goes on along the minus strand of DASQAT010000048.1, from coordinate 110,946 downwards.
TCCTTCAACCGCAAGCTCGTCGCGATCGCCGCCGACGCGCTGCGGGGCCAGGCCGAGGTCGACCTGCTCGACCTGCGCGAGGTCCCGATGCCCCCCTTCGACGGCGACATCGAGGCGAAGGACGGACTGCCGGAAGGGGCGCGTCTCTTCAAGCTGAGGATCGCCGCGGCCGACGCGCTTCTGATCTGCAGCCCCGAGTACAACTGGTCGATCCCCGGCACGCTGAAGAACGTCATCGACTGGGCGTCGCGAGACGGCAACCCGTTCAAGGGGAAGATCGCGCAATTGATGGGAGCGTCGCCCGGCGCGTACGGCGCCGTGCGCAGCGCCCTGGCGCTCCGCCAGGTGCTCTCCGCCCTCGCCGTCTTCGTCCTCCCCGCGACCGTGCAGATCAGCCGTGCCGGCGAAGCGTTCGACCCGGCCGGCCGGCTGATCGATCCCAGGAGCCGGGCCCAGGTCGAGAAGGCATGCGGCGAGCTCGTGCGCGTGACCCGGCTCCTCGGCGCCGGCGCGGCCGGGGCGTAGAGGCTACGGTCGCACGGACGGATCGGGCGGCACGGCGGCGTTCAGGGACCAGTCGTACTCCGCGAAGACCACCGTGGGCCTGGCCTTGTACGCCTGGATGAACCACTTGACGTCGAGGACGGCGTAGCGCGCGATGTAGGCCGGGATGGTGCGCGCCGCTCCCTTCCAGCCCGGCGCGGTGAAATCGCCGCCGTACCAGTCGAAGTATCTCGACACCACGAGCCGCTCCTTCTCGTACGACACGTTGTCCGGGTCGACCAGGAACGTCGCCGCCCGGTCTTCCAGCTGCATGTCGATCCGGTCGCCGTCGTAGGCCCACGGCGGCAGCCGCGCGCAGGAGCGCGAGGCGCAGTTGAGCGCGAAGTGGAGACGCGGGTCGCGGAAGAACGGCCGCAGAATCCTGTGCTCGATGTCGTCGAGGGTCAGGTCGAAGCCGCCAACCCGCCGCTTCGTCTCGGTCCACACCCCCGGGATCTTCTTGATCGACGTGACGTCCGGATGGTCGAGGATGGCGCGCATCGTGTGCGCGTTGTAGGCGTTGATCAGCAACGCCTCCAGCTGTCCGGCCGCCAGCCGGTCGAGGTGCGCCCCCCCGATCGCGTTCAGGTACGCATCCAGGTCGGCGCGGTGCGCCTGCATGAACCGGTAGTCGACCAGGCCATCCCGCGTCCCGCCCTGAAGCAGCCTGTCCCATGTCGCGTGGTCGAAGCGCTCCGAACCGCCCGCGAGCGACGCCTGCACCGCCTTCGCCACCTCCCCGGTGGCCGGTTTCGGAGCCGGCGCCGCGCAGCCGATCACTCCCGCGGGCGCCCAGACGCACACCCAGAGCGCCACGACCCGGTATCCGAACGACCAGGATGGTTTCAGGAGGGGCCTTTCACTCGGAAGGAATGAGGAGATGGTAGCGCTACGGGGATTCGAACCCCGGTCTGATGGCTGAGAACCATCCGTCCTAACCCCTAGACGATAGCGCCACACGTCGTGCGTCTGGTTCCGGGACAGGGATTCGAACCCCGATACCGTGGTCCAGAGCCACGTGTCCTACCGTTAGACGATCCCGGAAACCGGCGCCGATTTTAACGGACGGACACCGGGTAGTCAACCGCTCGCAAGCCCCTCCGTCCGCCGCTGAACCTTGCTCCCCGCGCGGGCGGCGCGATATAGTCGGATCATCGAGCACGCTCGGAAATGCGCGCGCACAGCCGAGGGAGACACACGGCCATGGCCACGATCGTGGTCTTCGGAGCGGGGGGAAGGGCCGGCCACCGCATCACGGCCGAGGCGGCGCGTCGCGGCCACCACGTCATCGCGGTGGCTCGCGACCGCTCCCGGTTGACCGACCTCCCGGCCGCGGTCGTGCCCGAGGTCGGTGACGCCCTCTCGAAGACCTCCCTCCGGAAACTTGCGCGGGGCGCCGATGCGTTCATCGTGGCGATCGGCGGCGAGGACTACTCGGTCTGGAAGCGCGCCGCCCAGATGCTGACCGAGACGCTGAATGGAATGCCCGGGGCCATCCCGCGCATCCTGCACATGGGCGGCGGCGCCACGCTCCTGACACCCGACGGCAAACGGTTCCTCGACCTTCCCGATTTCCCGGGAACGCTCCGAGGCCCGGCCGAGGGGCAGGCCGAAGCCCTCGAGTTCTACCGACGACTCTCGAATTCGCGAGTCGCCTGGACGTACGTCTCGCCCCCGCCCGCGAACTTCTCTCCCGGAGCGCGCACGGGCCGATACCGGACCCGCCTCGACCATCCGGTGCTGGACGATCAGGGTCAATCCGGAATCTCCTACGAAGACTTCGCCGTGGCCATGATCGATGAGGTCGAGAACGGTCGATTCGTGAACATCCGCTTTACCGTAGGATACTGACCGGCGCCGGCGAGGGTGCGCATGGCGCCGGACCGGAGATCGGCTGGATGAAATCGCGGTTGCGGGTTTTCGTCTCATCGTCCCTGGGTGTGGCGTGCGGGATCTTCGCCTTCCCGGCGGCGGCCGCTCTGACCGATTCGCGGCTCGCCGCGGCCCTGATCGCCGCCGTCGTCGCGGGCCTCGTTGTCCTGCTGTCCCTCCGGCGCCCGATTGTGGTGCTCGACGAAACGGCATGCTCCCGGACGCTGGCGATCGTCTCAGGGCTGGTGACGGCACTGGCGCTCGTCCAGATAGCCCGCCTCGCCGTCTTCATGGTCGATCCGTCGCAGGTTTCCTGCTCGTCGATACCCTCCAGCAAGTGGGAGCTCGAACATTCGTGCCTGTCCGCGTACTTCGTCAGCGCGCAGGCGGCGTCCACGTCGACCAACATCTACGACGACGCGCTCTTCACGATGCCCGATGACGACCCCAACTCGATCCGCAAAGCACGCATGCTCGGCCCTTTCAAGATCGACGTCTTCGAGTACCCGCCGCCGTTCCTGCTCCTGCCGCGCGCCCTCCTGCGTCTGACGCCGGATTTCATGCGACTTCGAATGCTGTGGTTCGGGCTCTCGGGCGGGGTCTTCCTGCTTGCGCTCTTGGTCGTGGCGCGCGCCATGAGCCCGGCTGCCGGGACGCGCGCGCTTCTGCTCTCACCCCTCGTGTGGATTTCGCTGCCGATGGCCAGCACTCTGCAGAAGGGAAACGTCCAGGGGACGGTGATCGCCGGGGTGATGCTGGCGATGGCGCTGTTCGAGTGGCGGCGCCCGGCAGCCGGGGGCGCGATCCTGGCGTTCGTGACGCTGAGCAAGCTCTACCCGGGCCTGCTGGTGCTGTACCTGCTCGCGCGGCGCCAGTGGCGCGCGCTCGCGTGGACGGCGGGGTTCGCGGTCGCGTTCATGGTCCTGACATTCGTGGACATCGGCTGGGCGCCGTACGCGGCTTTCCTGGACCGTTTCCCGGCGCTCCTCGGGGGCGAGGCCTTCCCGGCGTTCCGGAATCCCGCCGCGATGGCGATCAACTTCTCGATCCCGGGACTCGCGTTCAAGGCGAAGCTGTTCGGCGTGCCGGGCATGTCCTTCGGGGCGTCGAAGATCGTGGGATGGATCTACACGCCGATCGCGCTCGCCGCGACCGTGTTCGCCGGTCTGCGCGCGCAGCGCAACGACGAGAAGCCCCTGGTGTGGATGGCGATCCTGATCCTCGCGACTCTGCGCAGTCCGTTCCTGCCTCAGGGCTACGCCGCGGTCCCTCCTCTCTGGCTGCTCACCATCCTGGCCGCGACCTACCTACCGACCACGAAGACTCTCTGCACGGTTCTTCTCGCGTGGGCCGCCCTCAACATTTACTGGCCGATGGACTGGCCGATCGATCCGAGACTGCTCGCGGTCGTCAGCGGGGTGCCGCAGACGCTCACCGTCGTCCTCGTCGTGCTCGCCCTGCGCCGCAGGCAGGAACCGCACGCGACGTAATCACCCGCCCGGTCACGCCCACAGCCGCCGCCGGACAGTTTCCGTCCCCTTCAAGTGACGCCCGGCGCCTCGTTGTGCATCCGACGCCGGCTCCTCGGATCGATCGTCAAGTGGTTCGACCGTAGCAAGTCAGGGTCCTGCCCGGCGATTTGGCATCGTGCTTGCTGGTGCAAACACGCGAGCCCGAAGAAGAGGAGGTTGACATGCGGTCTCCAACGCTCGCCCTGTTGATGTCGATCTTCGTCACGTGCCTGGCCCTCGGCCCGCCCGCCAGGGCCGCGGAGAGTCCGGAGCTGCAGAAGATCCGCGATGCGGAAGCGGTCCTGAGGGCCTCCGTGACCGCCCCCGACAAGGGGATTCCCCGGAGTCTCCTCGAGCGGGCCGAATGCATCGGAGTGTTCCCCCGCGTGACCAAGGCAGCGTTCGTGGTCGGCGGGGAGTTCGGCCGGGGCGTGTTCACCTGCCGCCAGAAGAACGGCACGATGGGTGCGCCCGCCTTCTTCACGATCGGCGGCGGCAGCTTCGGATGGCAGTTCGGCGGCCAGCAGGCCGATCTGGTGCTGCTCATCATGAACGAGAACGGAGTCAAGCACCTGCTTCAGGACAAGTTCACCCTCGGCGGCGAGGCCTCGGCCGTGGCCGGACCGGTGGGCCGCACCGCCCAGGCCTCGACCGACGCGCAGATGCACGCCGAGATCCTCTCCTGGTCGAGACCCCGGGGCGTGTTCCTGGGAGCCTCGCTGGAAGGGGTGGTGATCAAGCCGAACAAGAGCGCGACCGAGGAGTTCTATGGAAAGCCGGTCACCGCGAACGACATCCTCGTGGCCCAGACCGTGCCGCCTCCGGACGCCGCGCGGTCGTTCGTGAAGACGGCCAGCGAATTCTCGAAGCGCTCCTCCTAGATCCCGCAGACGGGCGGGCGGCGGTCGACACCCGCATCAAGGAGGCCCACCGGACGACGCCTGCGGCGGGACCTCGGACTGCAGGAAGGCGATCATGCGGTCGAGACGTCGCAACGCGCGCTCCTTCCCGATCAGGACGAGGACGGCGAAGATCCCGGGGCTGACGGCCGTCCCGACGAGCGCCACGCGCAGCGGGTGGATGTAGTCCGACGCCTTCTCCCGGCGCGCCTCGGCGAGCTCCCGCAGGGCCTTCTCGGTCGCCTCCTCGGTGAACGGTTCGACGGTCGCAAGCTGTGCGCGCAGTGCCGACAGCCGGGCGGCGATCCCCTTCCGCCCGTCCGACGCGGCGTCCCCTTTCAGGTGCTTCTCGACCGCCTCGGGGCGGTACTCGAAATCCTCCGACAGGAACGGCCGCGCGTCGCGCACGAAGTCGGGCAGTCGCTTGGAGCGCGCCTTGAGCGTCTCGATCACCTTCAGGAACCAGGCGTGCCGCGGGCCGGAATCGTCGATGTCGGGGCTCAGAAGACCGGCGGCCTGAAGCTCGGCGCGGACCAGCGCGACGATCCGCCCGGGAGGGAGGTCGTTGATGTACTGGCCGTTCAGCCACTCGAGCTTCTGCTCGTCGAACACCGCCCCCTTCCTGTTGATGTCCTCCAGCCGGAACAGAGCGATCATCTCGTCGCGGCTCAGCTTCTCGCGCCCTTCCCCGGGCGACCACCCCAGGAGCGCCAGGAAATTGAACATCGCCTCCGGCAGGTACCCCTTGTCGCGGTACTCGGTGACCGAGACGGCGCCGTGTCTCTTGCTCAGGCGTTTCTTGTCGGTCCCGAGGATGAGGGGCAGGTGGCCGAAGCGCGGCGGCGACACCCCGGCGGCGTGGTACAGGAGGATCTGCTTCGGCGTGTTGCTGATATGGTCGTCGCCGCGGATGACGTGCGTGACGCGCATGGCGATGTCATCCGACACGCAGGAGAGGTTGTAGGTGGGCGAGCCGTTCGAGCGCAACAGGACGATGTCCTCGAGAACCGCCGCCTCGAACGAAGTCGGCCCGTGGACCAGGTCGTCCCAGGCGACCGTGCCGTCGGGGACCCTGAACCTCACGACGGCGGGACGCCCTTCCTCCAGCCGCCTGCGCACCTCGTCGGGCGCCAGCCTCAGGCAGAGCCGGTCGTACTTCCAGGCGACCCCGTCCTTCTCGGCCGCGGCCCGGCGCGCCTCGAGCCCGGTTATGGTGCAGAAGCAGTGGTAGGCGCTCTTTTCCTGCAGGAAGCGCAGGGCGAGCGCGCGATGCGCCTCGAGGCAGCGGGACTGGAAGAACGGTCCCTCATCCCAACCGATTCTCAGCCACTCCAGACCGTCCAGGATGGTCGCAACGCTGGCCTCGGTCGATCTCTCCTGGTCGGTGTCCTCGATCCTGAGGATGAAGGTGCCGCCGCTTTTTCGGGCGAACAGCCAGTTGAACAGGGCCGTGCGGGCCCCCCCGACGTGCAGGAAGCCGGTCGGAGAGGGGGCGAAGCGCACCCGCACTCCCGCGGGAGCGGCCGGGTCGGTCCGTGGATTCTCCATGCAGCGGGGATTTAATCCGATCCGGGGCGTCCCTTCCAGCGTTTTTTTATTGCCCTGGAAGCGTTCCGGAGGTATATGGAGACTCTATCTCCGGGGAGACACCGATGTTCCACCCGTCGCCGCATCGGGTCAGGCCTCGCTTTCACGCCCTCATCTCGATCGCCAGCCTGGGCCTGGGAGCCTTGCTCCTGTCCACGGCACCGTATCCTCTGGCCGGGCAGAGCGATCCGCACCTGCAGGGGAGCATCCCGAAGGCCCCCCCGTACGTCCTGGGATACCCGAGATGGTTTCCGCAGACGGTCGATTTCCGGCCCCGACAGGGGGCGGTGGTCCTGGCCGACGTCGATCGGGACGGGCGGAAGGACCTGGTCGTCTCCGTCCCGTCCGGACAAATCCTGGTCGTCCACCCGGATGGCAGTCTGTTCAAAGGCTGGCCGCGCAGGTTCGACGACCTGAACCAACCGGCGTTTCCGATGGGCGAACCGGCGGTGGGCGACCTGGACGGCGACGGGTCGCCGGACATCGTGACCTGCGTCGTGTCCGGATCGCCGCGCCGCAACTACCTCTACGCCATGCGGGCCGACGGCTCCGACCTGGACAAGTGGCCCATCGAACTTGCCGGCGGCGGCAACGACTTCTTCACCTGCTCGAACACTCCGACCCTGCTCGCCGACCTCGACGGGAACGGGAAACTCGAAGTCATCCGCGGCATGAACAAGGGGATCATCCTGGGCTTCGATCGATTCGGCAAGGCCCTGACCGGGCTCGGGTGGCCGGTGCGGCTTGTCCCCGACATTCCCGGTCTGACCCGCGAGATCAACGCCGACCTCGTGGCCGCCGACGTGGACGGCGATGGGAAGAAAGACCTGGTCTTCGTGGAGTCGGGTCTCGCCCCGCGCCTGGCCGCCGTCTCGTCCGAGGGCCTGCTGCTGAAGGGCTTCCCGATGCAGCTGCTGGAGATCGTCGACCGCGAGTCGCCCGTCGTCGCGGACGTCGACGGCGACGGCCGGCCGGACATCGTGCAGGCGACCATGCCGTTCGACGGCGTCATCATCGAGCCGCAGCCCGAGCCCGGCGCCGGCCCCGCCGTGCCCGCGAACCTGCACGCCCTGCGCGCCGACGGCTCTGACGCCACCGGCTGGCCCCGCCGGCTGCAGAGCGGCGCGTCCTGGGGCGCCGTCGTCACCGACCTGCTCGGCGACGGGCAGCTGGAGATTCTGCAGCAGGACGGCACCGATCTCGTGGGGTTCGACCTCGACGGCAATCCCCTGCCCGGCTACCCGGTGGCCATTCATCGCGACTTCGTCCGCTCCCAGTCCATCGACATCTCTCCCTGGGTCGTCGGGCATCTCAACGGTGATCGGCGGGCGGACCTCCTGCAGGTCTGGAGCAGCCAGTACAACGGCACGTCGTACCTGCGGGTCTTCGGCCTGCGCGCCGCCGGCAATCCGATACGCGGCTTCCCGTTCGACGTCACCGGCATGGTCGCCGCCTCCCGGCCGGTCCTCACGGACGTGTCCGGCGACGGCGTCGACGACCTGGTGATGCTGCTGGCGAGGGACTCGAACGGCGGGTGGCTGCTGACGGCGTGGGACCTCGGCACTCTCCAGAATCCCTAGTCGAACAGTCCCGGCTGGTCTCCGGCGCGGGGCGGCACGCGGAACTGCGTGACGTCGAGATCGAGATCCCTCTTCAGAAGACCCAGGCGCCGGCTGGCGGTCTCGAAGCGCCGCCGCAGCAGATCGGCGTACGGACCGTCCCCCTTCATCCTCGTCCCGAACTCGCTGTCGTAGAGCCTGCCCCCGTGGGTCTGACGCACCAGGCTGAGGACGTGCGCCGCCTTCAGCGGATAGTGCGTCGTCAGCCACTCGGAAAAGATCTCCTTCACCTCGTGCGGCAGGCGCAGCAGGATGTAGCCGGCGGTGCGGGCCCCCGCCGCGGCGGCCGCTTCGAGAATGCTCTCCAGCTCCTTGTCGTTGAGGCCGGGGATCATCGGCGAGGCCAGGACGCCGGCCGGGACGCCGGCGTCGCTCAGGGCCTTGATCGTCTCGAGGCGGCGGTGCGGGGCGGCGGCACGCGGCTCCATGGTGCGCGCCAGTCCGCGGTCGAGCGTCGTGATCGACAGGAACACCGCCGCGAGGTTCTGCCTGGCCATCGGCTCCAGAAGATCGAGGTCGCGCAGGACGAGGCTCGACTTGGTGACGATCCCGACCGGGTGCCGGTGCTCCCACAGCACCTCGAGGACGGCTCTGGTAATGTTCAGGTCGCGCTCCACCGGCTGGTACGGATCGGTGTTCGCCCCCAGGGCGATCACGTCGCAACGGTATCCGGGGCGGCGCAGCTCCTCGCGCAGCAGGCGGGCCGCCTCCGGCTTGGAGAAGATCTTCGTCTCGAAATCGAGACCGGGCGACATCCCGAGGTACGAATGGGTCGGCCGCGCGAAGCAATAGACGCAGCCGTGCTCGCACCCCTTGTACGGATTGATCGATCGGTCGAACGGGATGTCGGGCGAGTCGTTCCGGCTCAGGATAGTGCGGGTCTTCTCCGGCGTGACGGTGGTGGGCAGCCGGGGCGGAGCGTCCTCGTCGCCGCCTGTGCCCCAGCCGTAGTCTTCCGGCCTCAGGCGGCGCGTCTCGAACCGTCCCTCGACGTTGCCGACGGCCCCGCGCCCTTTCCTCGCCGGCACGTCCCCTCCCCCTTCAGTCGGTGTCGTCGCCCCAGACCCGGCGGACGGTCTGTCGCCCGGCGACCAGGAGATCGAGATCGACGTGCGTCTTCCCGGTCGGGGCCTTCGCCGTCTCGGGATGATCGGGCAGCGGCCGCAGGGGCGCCTCGATGTCGATGTGCATCGAGGACGGCAGCCGCGACTCCTGGAAGACGCCGCGCCCGACCTCGAAGACCGCCGTGCCGCTGCCGCCGCCTGTGATGTGCAGGCTGGTATTCTGCGCGCCCGGCTTGAAGGCAGGGTCGTCGGTGTAGGTGATCTTCACGTCGAAGGTGGCGAGACCGCCCTGGATCGATTTCAGCGTGTACTCCCGGGTCGCCTTGTAGGTGACGTTCTCGAGGCCGGCGATGCCCAGCTTCGTCGGCAGCCGGACCGACCGCTCCTCCTTGAACCCCTGGCCGACCTGGTAATCGTGCGGCCCGTCCGCCTCCGGAAACAGCCGGGAGATCTCGGGGATGGCGAGGGTCTCGACCTCGGCGTCGTCGCTGCCGGCGGTCTTCTTGAACGCCTTGACGTTGCCAAAGCGGTCGAGCGTCCCCTCGAAGACCAGGGTCGCGACGCTCTTCTCAGTATCGGGGGGGGAGGCCATGATCTCTCCCTCCCTCTGGATCTCGAGATCGAACTGCGGGACTGTGCGGCTGAACGGGAAGAGGCCGCTGTCGTTCGCCTCCTGCGTCATCGTCGTCATTTCGTAGACTTCGCTTCGTTTCTGGCCCTTCATCCGTTTGGACCAGAACTCGAACCCCGGCTTGTAGGCGTCGGGCGCCTCGAACGTGACGTTCTTGGTCCCGATCTCGAAACGGGCGCCGAGGCTGTAGGTGGACATCGGCCGCACCTTCGGGAGGAAGCGCAGGACCGACTCCGGTGCTGTGGTCTTCGCGCCGTCGGGCTTCGCCGCGGAGGGCGGGGCCGGGGGCTTCGGCTTCGGGGCCTCGGCGCCCGCGGCCGTGAAGACCGCGGCGATGAGCGCGCCGACGACGATCGATCCGATCCCTTCCGGTCCGTGTCTCATGCTCTCCCGCCGCGCCCGGCGCTACATCAGGTACTTGTCGGACCCGTCCCCCGGACCGGGCTCGTCGCCGTCCTCGCCCTCGTCCGAGTGCTTCTTCCAGAAGTCGTCGATGGCCCTGCGGATGGCGGCCTCCTCCGGGACGCGCACGTTGTGCACCGCGCCGAGGAGAAGGACCGCCTGACCCACCTGCGCTGTATCTTTAGGAAGCTGGCGGCGCAGCGGCTCGATCAGCTCGCGCGCGCCGAACAGCGACAGCCAGCGCGCCGTGTTGCCCGGTCCGGCGGCTTCGATGAAGAACTCGAGATGCTCCAGGACCGTCTTCAGCGCTTCTGAGGCCCCGCTCTCGCACAGGATGATGAGCAGGCTGTGGCCGGAGTCCTCCTGCAGGTTGCCCGCCTCCAGGCGGGCCCGCGCCGGCTCGATGACCGCGTCCTCGAGCTTCGTCAGCGCGTGCTCGGCCGCCTCGTAGAGATAGGAGTTCTCCTCCTCCAGGAAATCGATGAGCTCGTTCACGGCTCCCACCGAGCGCAGCTCGCCGAGCGTCTCGAGCGCCATCGCCTGCGGGAAGAACGGCCCGCGGCTGGCGAGGATGGCCAGACAGCGCTCCTCGACCATCCGCCGGGCCGCGGACCTCTCGGGAGCGCCGCTCTCGCCCGACGATTCGACCGCCCGGCGGATCGCCTGCGGCAGGGAGTCGAGCATGAACGAGGTTTCGACTTCGAGAAGCGGAAGCAGGCCGCCGAGGTCCGCGGCCGATCGACGCACCTCGAGATCGAAGTTGTGGTACGACGCCATCTTCACGACCGTCGAGATCAGGAACCCGATCACCCACTCGCGCAGGTGCGGACCGAGCCCCTCGACGCTGGCGACGACCTCGGGGTCGGCCCAGTAGACCGCGGCCTCGACGAGCCGCTCGAGCAGGTCGTCTCCCGGCGCCGGGCTGAGGACCCGGGCGCGATCCTTGACCGTGCGCGCCAGGGTCGAGGCGCTGTCCTCGAAGGCGCCCGCCTCGAGCGCCCTGGCGATCGCCTGGACTGTTTCCTCCCCCAGGGACGCGCGCAGCTCGCAGTTGTAGGCGGACTCGATCGCCTTGAGCGTCCGCTCGAAATCGACGCGGCCGCGCAGGTTGGTGCGGAAGCACCAGCCGCAGTCGTCGACCTGGAGGTGATCCATCAGGACGCGGAACGCCTCGCCGGTGTCCCCGCCGCCGGCCCCTTTCCATTGCAGCGATCGAACCCATGCCTGCAGCACCGCGCGGTACTCGCCCGGCTCGGTCACCTTCAGAGCGGACGACAGGATGGAGGGGGAGCCGAACCAGTCCGCCCGTTTCTTCAGGAACGCCTGCAGCTCGGCGCGGGCCGGGGCGTCCTCCCTCTCGGCCAGGGCGTCCAGGATGAACGACCAGCACTCCTCGTCGAAGTCCCGCCGGTCGAACGACTGGTGCACCAGGTCCAGGGAATCGGCGGAGCGCAGCCGGACCAGCGCCTCCAGGGCCCGGGCCGCGGGGGCGCCCCGATGAGTCTTGACACCGCGCGCCAGGACCTTGAAGTGGGCGGGTCCCCCGTGCCGTCCCAGATGCGACGCCACCAGCTCGGGCGTCAGGTCGTGGTCGTCGAACAGGTAGGGGGCCAGGAGGTCGGTCGCCTCCTGGGTGTAGTGCCGTGCCAGGCGATCGGCGGCCCAGTAGCGGACCTCCGGGTCTTCGAAACGCAGGAAGCGCGCCAGATCGTTGAGGGACCAGATCCGCTCGGACATGGGGCGTTCATTATAGATGAGATGCCGCGCAGGGTCACGCGCGGTAGAATGGGTCATGTCGATCAAGGACACCCTTCCCGCCGATCCCGCGCGCATCGTCAACACGGTGCGCGAGCGCTATGGACGCATCGCCACGGGACAGGAGTCCGGCTGCTGCGGACCGTCGACAGCCCCGTCCTGTGGAGACCCGGCGTCGGCCGCCATCGGCTACCGCGACAGCGACCTCGAGGCGGTGCCCGAAGGGGCCAACCTGGGCCTGGGCTGCGGGGCTCCCCTGGATTTCCTGGATCTGATGCCGGGCGAGACCGTGCTCGATCTCGGATCGGGCGCCGGCTTCGACGCCTTCCTGGCCGCGCGCCACGTCGCCGACACCGGCCGCGTGATCGGTGTGGACATGACGCCGGAGATGATCGAGAAGGCGCGCGCCAACGCCGTCGAAGGGTGCTTCACGAACGTCGAGTTCCGCCTGGGCCGGCTCGAGTCGCTGCCCCTCGAGGACAGGTCCGTCGATGCCGCGACCAGCAACTGCGTCATCAACCTGGTGCCGGACAAGTCGGTCGTCTTCCGCGAGATCGTCCGCGTGCTGCGCCCCGGCGGCAGGCTGGTCATCTCCGACATCCTCCTGGACGGCCCCCTCCCGGCGGCGATCGCCACCGACGTGCTCGCCTACGTCGGCTGTGTCGCCGGGGCTATGGAACGCCGCGCCTACTTCGACCTCGCGCAGGCGGCCGGGCTGACGGGCGTCCGCGTCCACAAGGACGTGGACTACCTGGCCGCCGCCGGCTACACCTTCTCGAAGGAGCTGCAGGACCGCCTGAATCGCGACGGCATCACCGCCCGCGATCTCGAAGGGAAGGTGCGCTCTGTGACCTGGAGCGCCGTGAGTCGATGAGCCGGCGCGCGAAGGAAGGCTGGCGGAGAGGGGGGGATTCGAACCCCCGGCACCCGTTTTAGCGGGAGCAACTGCTTAGCAGGCAGCCCTGTTCGGCCACTCCAGCACCTCTCCGCAATTGGCCGGGACGGCCCGACGAGGGCCGGGAACGGAATGTTACCACGGGCGCGCCGCAAGACTCGTCCCGCCTGGGAACTCACGAGCCCCTCCCCTGTCGAACCTCGTTGACAAGGCGTGGGTTCGAGGTATATTGCAGCCACCTCTTCTGCAACGTGTCGGTAAGACTGCCGGAGGACATATGCAGGTCGTTCGGCGCTCCCTGCGCCACTCCGCGTTCCTGGTCCTCATGATCCTTGCCGTCGCTCTCATCGGCATGCCGGTCGCGGCGGCGGGAAGCCTGTTCCCCTGGCAGGGGATCGACGCCGGCCCCGGTGGCTATGCCCAGGTCGTCCGCGATCTCGACGGCGATGGCAGGGCGGACATCGTGGCCGCAGCCCAAGATGGGGTTTCCATCCTTTTTGGACAGGCGTACGGAGACACGAGCCCCCGGGTCCGGATCGATGTCGGAGGTTTCCCGGAGTGGGTGGTCGTCGGGGATTTCAACGTCGACGGCGTGCCGGACATCGCGGCGACTGTCAGGCTCGCCTATCCCGCTTTCGGCTGGGACCTGGTGGTCCTGTTCGGCACCGGGGACGGGACATTCCAGTTCCCAGTAAAAACCTCCTTATCGTTCCAGCCTGCCGACGTGGCGGCCGGTGATCTGAATGGAGACGGACGCACCGACCTGATCGCCATCGATCAATCGTCCTCGACCATCTACAGCTACATTTCGGATGGGCTCGGATCGTTCCGCGTCGCTTATGGTCAGCAGATTGCCGATATTCCCCGTCATCCGATCGTGGCGGATTTCAGCGGAGACGGCCGGCTGGACCTGGCGTTCCTGAGCGAGTATGGGTCTCCCAGATTCGCCGTCGCCACCGGGAACGGGGACGGGACCTTCGGCGACCCGGTGTACCAGGACGCAGAGGCCATCTACCGGTTCCGGTCGGGTGACTTCGACGGCGATGGACTTGCCGATGTCGCGACCCTCGGCAACAGCAGCATGCTGACGGTGTATTACAGCAATCGCGATGGCACCTTTTCCCCATCGGTCATTCCCGGGATCGAACCTTTTCCCTTCGCGGTCGCCGACTACAACGGGGACGGGATCGTCGATCTTCTGGTTTCAGGTGGGCAGTTCGGGCCTCTTCTGGCTCTCTTCGGCCGGACCGACCGGACATTCGATCAAAGGCACTCCGACGGGTCACTGCCAATCGGCGCGGACGGGCTGAGCGGCGATATCAACGGCGACGGCCGCGCGGATCTCGTCCTTCCGTCGTACGGCCGCGGGATCGTGACCCTTGCCATGGGACGGGGGGACGGAACGTTCGACGGCCCACTTTTCCTGAGCATGGGAGAGTCTTCCGGCGGGCCGCTCGCCGTGGGTGACATGAACGGCGACGCCAGGACCGACCTCCTGACGCTGGCATTCCCTGATGCCGCAGGAGGACTCCCTGGACTCTTCTCGTTTCTGGGTCGGGCCGATTTCGGGTCAGCCGCTCCGCTGCGCACGGACGCTTCACGCTTCGGGGAGACGCTGCTGCTGGGTGACTTCAACACCGACGGGAGGCCGGACGCCGCGATCCTGGGCCTGACCTCCCCGGCGCTCTCCGTGCTGTCCGGCAACGGCGACGGGACCTTCGGCGCGGCGGTGGGCTACGCGGACGGCGCCTACCCGGCGGGGCTGGCGGCCGGCGACTTCAACGGTGACGGGCGGATCGATCTGGCCATCACCGACACCCGCTTCGACAGCGTGTCGATCCGGCTCCAACAGGGGGACGGAACCTTCGGGCCCGAGTCGAAATACACACCCATTCCGGCGCCCGGAGCCGTGGCCGCCGCCGATTTGAACGGAGATGGGATCCTCGACTTGGTGATTGCGAACGTTGGGTGGGACTCCGTGCTGGCGTCCGTCACGATCATGAACGGCGCGGGTGACGGGACGTTCTTCTTCTCCACGACGCTACCGACGGGCTTTTCCCCCGCCGCAATCGCGGTCGCAGATTTCAACGGGGACCGGGTACCGGACCTCGCCATCGGCAACGCGTCTTCCGGGTACGTGTCGATCATCATGGGGCTGGGCCACGGATCGTTTGCGCCCCAGGCACACGTGCAAATGCCCTTCGACATTGGCCCCGGGTTCCTCCTGACCGCCGACCTCGACTCCGACGGCAACGAGGATCTCGTTGCGGCAGGGCGGTCCGCTCCTGGGACTGGGTTGGAGCTGTTCCTCGGTCAGGGTGACGGGACGTTTGGCGCACCGATAATGCTGGAGGTCTCGGGATACATGAATGCCCTGGCCGTCGGCGACTTCAACGGTGACACGCGCCCGGATCTCGCCATCTCGGGCGGCAGCATCGCCGTCCTGCTCAACCGAGGAGCCTTCCCCGACACGGACAAGGACAGTATCCCCGACGCGCAGGATCCCTGCACCGACACCGACGGCGACGGCTACGGTGACCCTGGATTTCCGGCGAACACCTGCCCCATCGACAACTGTCCCGCCGTCGGGAACATCGACCAGGGCGACGCCGATCACGACGGTGCGGGGGACGCCTGCGACAACTGCCTCACGACGCCCAACCCGACCCAGGCGGACAAGGACAAGGACGGTCGCGGGGATGCCTGCGACACGTGCACCGACACGGACGGCGACGGCTTCGGCAATCCCGGCTTCCCGGCCAGCACCTGTGCGCCCGACAACTGTCCCGCGGTCGTGAACCCCACCCAGAGCGACGCCGACGGAGACGGGGTGGGCGACTCGTGCGACAACTGCCCTTCGGTGCCGAACCCTTCCCAGGCCGACGGGGACCACGATCACGTCGGCGACGCCTGCGACACCTGCACGGACAGCGACCACGACGGCTACGGGGATCCAGCCTATCCCGGCAATACGTGCGCGGTCGACAACTGCCCCTTCAGGGTCAATCCGAATCAGGCGGACGCCGACCACGACGGGATCGGCGACGCGTGCGACCCGTGCACCGACAAGGATGGCGACGGGGCGGGGGACTGCTGCTATGCCGCGAGCACCTGCGGTTTCGACAACTGTCCCACGATCCCCAATCCGGACCAGACGGACAGCGACGGCGACCACTTCGGCGATGCCTGCGATACCTGCCCGTTCGATCCAAACAACGATCAGGATCGGGACGGCGTGTGCGGCGATCGGGATACCTGTCCTCTTGTCCCCAATCCCGACCAGGTAGACGGCGATGGAGACCGCGTGGGTGACGCATGCGACAACTGTCCGACCGTGCCCAACCCGGACCAATCCGACAGCAACCAGGATGGATCCGGCGACGCCTGCCAGCCTTATCTGATCCTGCTGGGGATCGAGGAGGACGGGGGGGACGTGCAGGAGGTGACGCTGCACGCCGGCGATCCGCAAGGTGACCCGCTCGGCGGTCAGATCCGGATCACCGCCGAGGGAGGGGCCATCGTGCAGGATCTCGATCTCGACAACCCGACCTGCGACCGCGGGATCTTCCCCGACGGGTATCCCGGTCAGGGGATCGGTGTCGCGAATCTGGGCGGGGACCTGCTGCTGTTCGACATCGATTCCACCCTCTCGACCTATCTGGGCCTGACGTGCGCGGATGGCCGGCAGGATTTCGAGATCGGCGACCGGCCCTGCGGCCAGCCGGGAATCTTCTTCAGTCAATCCATCAGCGTGCCCTTCTCCACCCAGCTCCCCTATTCTCTCTGCGTCCGCCGGTTCGGCGCGACCGGATCGCTCGGCGACTTCACCATCCTCGAAATTCTCGAATCCACGGTGCGTATGCGGACGCCGTACGATCCGGGGTTGACCTACACGTTCGACGGCGGGATCCCCAGGGAGATAAGCCTGTCGTCCCTTTATCTGGACCAGCGTTACCGGCTCTCGATCACGGTAGCCGACGGCTCAAGTCTGCCGGTGGGCGTCGAAGCGACCTTCCTGCACCAGCACGAATCGACCATGGAGTTCCTGGGGCCCCTCGCCGATTCCGATCGCGACGGGATCGACGACGCGGTCGATCCCTGCGTCGACACGGACGGCGACGGCTTCGGCAATCCCGGCTTCCCGGCCAACACCTGTCCGCCCGACAACTGTCCGCTCGTGGCGAATTCCGGCCAGGCGGACGGCGATCGCGACAGCGTGGGGGACGCCTGCGACAGCTGCCCCGCCGCGTTCGACCCTCTGCAGGTCGACCGGGACCGCGATGCCGTCGGTGATGCCTGCGATCCCTGCGTGGACGTCGACCGCGACGGCACCGGGGAGTCCTTCGAATTCCCGGCCAACACCTGCGCGGTGGACAACTGTCCGGGCCTGTTCAACCCGGGACAGGCCGATCAGGACGGCGATGGAGTGGGGGACGCCTGCGACAACTGTCCTGATCGGGTCAACCCCGGTCAGGAGGACGGAGACGGCGATGGACAGGGGGATGCCTGCGATCCGTGCCCGCTCGACGCCGCCAACGACTCCGACCACGACGGCGTCTGCGGCGACGTGGACAACTGCCCCGATACCGCCAACGCAAACCAGGCCGACGCCGACGGCGACACGTTCGGCGATGCCTGCGACAACTGTCCCGGCACCGCGAATCTGGATCAGCAGGACAGCGACGGCAACGGCCACGGCGACGCCTGCTCCCTGACGGTCGCGATCCAGAGCGTGTTTTCGCAGGACGATGTCCTGACTCTGACCGCGATCGTGCGCAGCTACGCGGGCGGCATCACCAGCGCCAGCGTGGACGTGCTGACGGCGGGAGGGGCGGTGTTTCCGATCAACTTGCAGTACGTGCCCACCCTGAACTGCACGACCGGTTATTTCCCTTATGGCATCCCGGGCAAGGGGTTCGGCATCTACAGGCAGGGCGGCGGTCAGACGACCGACTTCCTGTTCGACATCGACTCCGTGCTCAGCGGCTTTCGCGGCATCACCTGCGAGGACGGCCTGCAGGACTTCGCATTCGATGCTTTTCCGTGTACTACCGGCGGCAACCCTGGTGGTCAACCGATTGTGGCGCTCCTGAGCGGAGGAACGGCGTGCATGCAGTTGGTCCGCGGAGATCATGGGTTCTACAGCGTCCATGTCGAGCACAGTGCATCGGGCGTATCGGAGCAGGTGACGCTGAATCGATTCTCGCCCTATGCGCACGCGTCATCCAGCAGCGGGGTGCCGCGCCAAGTCGACGTTTCGTCGATCCGAGGCTCGCTCGAGCCGATCGGCCCCTTCAACGTCAGGCTGACGGCGGCGGACCTCTCCGGAAGCGGGTCGGCCGTGCAGTACTTCTACTACAACGGCGAGTCCACGATGAAGATCAACCTGGCGCCGCGGGCGGTCATCTCGGCCCCGGCGCAGGGGAAGTGCGGAGAGCCCCTCACCTTGGACGGCTCGCTTTCGTCGGATGCCGAACCGGACGGCTCCATCGAGACGTATCGCTGGTTCCTCGATCTGGGCCGCCCCGCCGAGCGCACGCTGGGTGAGGGCCGGATCCTGCAGGCGTCCCTGCCCCCGGGGAAAAACCGCGTGGGCCTGGTCGTCTTCGACGCGGAAGGGGGGCGGGACTCGACGCAGACCCTGATCACGATCCAGGACACGGCCCCGCCGACTCTGTCCTGCCCCGCTCCGACGATGGCGGAATGCGCGGGCCCGGAGGGGGCAACGGTGGGCGTCGTGGCGACGGCAGGGGACGATTGCAGCGAGGTGACGATCACGAGCAGTCGCGGAGGCGGGGCGGATGCTTCGGGCACCTACCCGCTCGGGTCGACGCCCGTCACCTTCGTCGCGACCGACGCGGTCGGCAACGTGGCGACCTGTGCGACGAGCGTGACCGTGCGGGACACGATCCCGCCGTCGCTGAAGCTGGCCGAGGACCAGACCGTCCTCTGGCCTCCCAACCACAGGCTGGTGCCGGTGCACGTGACCTGGCAGGCGATCGACCGGTGCGACCCGGCTCCCGGAGTACGCCTGGTCTCGGTGGTCAGCAGCGAGCCGGATGACGCGCCGGGCGGCAGCGACGGCGACACGAGCGGGGACGTCGCGGACGCCGCGCCGGGAACTCCGGATGACTCGGTTCTGCTGCGGGCGGAGCGTTCAGGTGGCGGCCCGGGCCGGACCTACACGCTGAACTACGTCGCACAGGACGGCTCGGGGAATGTCTCTTCGGCGATCGCGGCGGTCACCGTGCCGCATGACCTCGGGTCGGGGCCGGAGCCGTTGCTCATCAACGTCGAGGCGGGCGGCTCGGCGAAATCTGCGCACGTCTTCTGGCCGGCCGTCCCCGCTGCGCTGTCCTACGACTTGATCGTGGGCGGTCTGGAGCAGGTCACCAGGCAGCCCGATCACATTTCGCTGGGCACCGTGCGGGTTCTGGCGGCCGGTCTGCCCGGAACGAGCTTCACCGAGAATGGCACGGCGCCCAATCCCGCCCCTGGCCACGGCTACTTCTATCTCGTGCAATCCCGAGGCTCCATGGGAACGAGCGGTTTCGGAACGGAGTCGGTCCCTCTCCCCAGCCAACCCGAGTCGTGCGAGGGGGGATGCCCGGGGGAGATCCTTGAGTCCCCGGCGCCGAACGGGCCGCACAAGCGATAACCCATGTCCTCCAAGGAGGCGTCGATGCGCGCGTCACTCCTGGTCAAAGCGGCTGTCGGTCTGATCATGACAGCCGGTATCTGGATGCTCGTCCATCCGGCCGACTGCATCGACGACGACGGGGACGGCTTCAGTGAGTGCACCGGCGACTGCGACGACACGAACCCGGCGATCCATCCCGGAGCCCAGGAAATCTGCAACCGGGTCGACGACAACTGCGACGGTCACATCGACGAGGGAAGCGATCTCGACGGCGACGGCGTCAGTGTCTGCGACAACTGCCCGGACGTGTACAACCCGGACCAGCGGGACGCGGACGCGGACAGCGTCGGCGACGCCTGCGACAACTGCCCGAATATCGCCAATATCGCTCAGAGCGATGCCGACGGTGACAGGGTCGGCGACGGCTGCGACAACTGCCCGACGGTCCCCAACCCGAACCAATCCGACATCGATTTCGACTCAATCGGCGACTTGTGCGACAACTGTCCCACCATCCCCAATATCGACCAGAACCCCTGCGTCTGCGAGCAGACGTGCGGTATCAGCGGGGCGACGATCAGCTTCGACAGCCCGGAGGGGCATGGTTCGGGCGTGGTGAGATGGTCGACGGGCCGGGAGATCGACATCATCGGATTCAACGTCGTCGAGATGGACAAGAAAGGGGCCCGCACCCAGCTCAACCCCGTGCTCATCCGGTGCGAGGAGTGTGTGACCGGCGTGGGGCATACGTACTCCACGATCATTCCCAAGCACAAGAGCGGACGGGGAATTTACGTCGAGCTCCTGCGCGTCAACGGCACGTCACAGCTCAACGGGCCGGCCGTGAGGATGTAGCCTGAGAGGTCAAATCCGGAGGAACCCCCATGCGAACCCGCCCTGTTCCCGTTGTCGCCTCGCTCCTGATCGTGCTCGGGTCGGCCTGGTCGAATGCGCGGGCGTCCTGCGACGTTTCCACGCCGATGGGCCATTCCTTCATGTCCTACCTGCAGTGCAACGCCTACACACACTCGGTCGGATATTCCTATCAGGTGGGCGATCCATCCGGAGCGAACACCGGGCCGGTGAAAATCACGTGCGATAATAACGACGGCACGTTGTGCGGCCCGGCCGGCCTGCCGGTAGCCCTCGGGCAGGTGACGATCGACACCGACTGGATGGACGCTGGAGTGGTCGGATGTCCGGTCGCGGCCTCGGGGGCGCAGCGGGTCGTGATCGTGGTGGCGACGTCGTCACAGCTCGACTCGGCCGCTCTGCTCATCTCCCTGAGCGGCGCGGACCCCGGGATCGGGTACGCCGTCGAGGCGGCTCATCAGATCGACGAGGCGGCGATGCAGATCATCCCCGCCGCATGCGGCCGGACGCTCCTGCTCATCGCGACCGCCGGCCGCAACATCTACCTGCGCGCCTCCCTGCCGCCCCTGTACACCGATTGCGACCAGGGCTCGCTGGGGGCGTTCTACGGAACGACCTGCCCGGACGCCTTCCGGCCGGTGCTGTCGTTCGGACCGGTCTACACGCGCCTGCAGCGGTGCGGCGATCCCTTCGATCCGCGCAAGGAGGGCTGGACGAACACCGGTGTCCTGCCCGACGCGAGCGGCTATGCGGCCGTCACGGCCGGGGACATTCCCCGGCAGCCGGGGGACTGCCTGTTCGTGGGCAGCACGACCGTCGTCGACGGCGTCGAGACGGGAAGCGTCACAGGCTACATCAGGGTGGACATCGACTGCGTGGACGGGGACGGCGACGGGTTCACGACCTGCGACGGCGACTGCGACGATCGCGACCCGGCAGTCCATCCGGGCGCGACCGAAATAAGCAACTGCAAGGACGACAATTGCGACGGCGCGGTCGACGAGGGCTTCGACGCCGATCTGGACGGTATCGTGGACTGCCGTGACAACTGTCCGGCGGTCTCCAATCCCAACCAGTCGGACATCGACTTCGACGGCATCGGGGACGTCTGCGACAACTGTCCGACGATCCCCAATAGGGACCAGGACCCCTGCGTCTGCGCCCAGTGCAACATCGGAAATGTGGCCATCACCTTCTCGAGCCCTTATGGAAAGGGCTCGGGTGTCGTCACCTGGGACACCACTCGCGAGGTCGACATTCTAGGCTTCAACATCGTCGTGATCGACCAGAAGGGTGTCCGCACTCAGCTCAACCCCGTCCTGATCCCGTGCGAGGAGTGCATCACCGGAGTCGGGCACACCTACACGTACGTCATCCCGAAGCACAAGAGCGGGCGCGACATCTTCGTCGAGACGCTGCGGCTGAACGGGATAATCCAGGTGGCCGGGCCCGCGGCAAGACTGTGACGATGCCGCGGCCGCCCCGAACGGGCCGGTTGGCGGGTCTCAGGCCAGGAAGCCGCGCACCCCGTCGGCGACGTACTGCGCGGCCAGGGCCGCCAGAAGGACGCCGAGCACGCGCGTCACCACGTTCACCCCCGTCCGGCCGAGGAGTCGTCCGATCGGCTGCGACACGATCAGCGCCATGTGACCGAGCAACAGGACGAAACCGGTCATCGCCAGGACCAGGACGAAGCCGAGCGGGTAGGCCTTCGACTCGCCGGTCAGGATCAGAAGGCTGGCGATGGCGCCCGGCCCGGCGATGATCGGGATCGCCAGCGGGAAGACGCTGACGTCCTGGCGGAGACGCGACTCGTCCTTCTCGGCCTTGGTCTCCCGCTCATAGGACGCGAACACCATCTGCACGGCGATGCGGAACAGCAGGACGCCCCCGGCCACCCGGAAGGCATCCAGGCTGATCCCGAGCCAGCCCATCAGCCAGGCGCCGCCCAGGCCGAACGACACCAGGATCCCCGCCGCCACCAGGATGGCGCGCAGCGCGATGCGTCTCTGCTCCGCGGCGTCCCGATCCCCCGCCAGCGCCAGGAACATCGGCACGAGTCCGATCGGGTCGATGACCACGAGCATCGTCAGGAACGTCCTTATCGCGAGACCGGTCACCCCCCTGCCCTCCGTCTGCCCGTCCGCACTCTGCGGGCCTGGGGAGCGTATCTCCGTTCGGCCGCCGCCGTAAAGAACCCGCCGCTGGATTGGACACCGGTCCTGACGGGACCTATCTTGTCCGACACATCGGGGGGGTTGCATGGAGGCTCCTGGATACCAGGTCCACATCGTCTATACGGAGCCGGAATTCCAGCGTCGGACTCCCGGCGCTCCATCCGAGTATTCC
This sequence comes from Candidatus Dormiibacterota bacterium, assembly GCA_035635555.1. Taxonomy (NCBI): domain Bacteria; kingdom Bacillati; phylum Candidatus Dormiibacterota; species Candidatus Dormiibacterota bacterium. Next base: position 88,306 of record DASQAT010000048.1, on the reverse strand, counting down.
TTCACCTATTTCGGGATCGTCGCCCGCTCCCGCGAGGAGGCGGTCGAGCTTGCGGTGCGGGATTTCTGGGACACGGCCCGGTGCTCCCGCGTCCGCTGGCGGCGCTGCATCGAGAGGGTCACCGTCCTGGAGTAGAATCCCGCCATGCGTGGGCATGGCGCGCTGCTCTTCCCTTTCCTCGCGTGGATGGCGACCCTCTGCGCGGCCGGCACGAAGACTCCGGTCGAGGTCGGCAGCGCGCGGGCCGTCGCCGGCCAGAAGGTGCGCGGCGTCCTGAAGGTGGCGGAGAGCGCGGACGGCACGCCCATCATCCTGCCCCTCACCATCGCGGCCGGACGGAAGCCGGGTCCGGTCGTCTGGGTGCAGGCGGCGACGCACGGCGACGAGTACGGCGGCGCGCGGGCGCTGCAGGACGTGGTGCGCGGTCTCGACCCGGCCACGATGTCGGGGACGCTCGTCGCCGCGATGATCGCCAACCCGCCCGCCTTCCAGGGACTGTCGCGCGTGAACCCGAACTGGGACGACCTCATGGACAGCGGAGACGCCTTCCCCGGCAAGGATCGGTTCGCGACCGAGAGGATCGCCGCCGCCATCCACGACTCCGTCAGGAAGAACGCGGAGTACTTCGTCGACATGCACACCGGCGGCGATCGCTTCCGGCAGCACCCGTTCGTCCTCTACTCGGTCGCCGCGGGGGCCGGGACGGAGCACCTCGATGACCTGGCGCGCGGCTTCGGAGTCCCGACGCTCTGGCGCGACGCCGTGAAGATCTTCCCCACCAGCGCCTCCACGGTGTTCAGCGGGGAGGGGATCCCTGGTTTCCTTCTCGAGGTGGGGGGCGGCCAGCCGCTCGATCCGGCCGACGTCCGTCTGCAGGCGGACGCGATCCGCAGCTTCCTGCGCGCCGTCGGCATCCTGCCCGGCTCCGCCGCGCGCCTCAAGTCGTACACCGTCGTGAGCGGCTACCGCATCGTCACCAACGCCCGCGGAGGGTTCTTCGACGCCGCGGTGAAGGCGGGCGATCGCGTCAAGGAAGGAACGGTCCTCGGCACGATCACCGACGTGCACGGCGACGTGGTGGAGACGCTGCGCGCGCCGGCCGGCTCCGACATCGTCCTGGGCGTGAGCACCTACCCCGCCACGCCGACGGGCGGCTGGCTCTTCGAGCTGGGGAGCGGGCTGGCCGAAACGCCCTGAATCACCTGGCGAAACCGCGCGCCTCCTCCTCTTGACCGTCGAGGAGCGCGGACGGTACGCTGCCCGCATGGTCCGACGGAAAATCCACGATGAGGAACACCGCGAAAGACGCGCCGGCGCCCCGGTGGAGGCGCCGCGAACGCCGCTCGTCCTCCTCGACGGCGTGTGGGTGAAGCCCGAATACCTGAACCCGAGCGGCAGCATCAAGGACCGCGTCGCCGGCTTCGTCCTGCAGAAGGGGCTCGCGGACGGGACACTCCAGGAAGGGAGCGAGGTCGTCGAGCCGACCTCCGGAAACGCCGGCATCGCTCTGGCCTACTGGTCGGCGCGGCTCGGACTGCGGGCGGTCGTGTTCATGCCGGAGAACATGACCGACGAGCGCAAGACGATGATCCGATCACACGGCGCGCGTCTCGTCCTGACACCCGAGCCGGAGGGGGTCGTCGGCGCCGTCCGCCGGGCGCGCGCCTACGCCCAAGAGAGGCCCGGCCGCTTCCTGTTCGACCAGTTCGACGACGAGGCCGGCGTGGCGGCGCAGGAGCGGCTCGGCCGGGAGGCCGTGGAGCAGGCGCGCGAGCAGGGGGCCCCGCCGTTCGACGTCGTGATCGCCGGCGTCGGGACGGGCGGCACCATCGTCGGGGCCGGCGGGGCCGTGAAGAGGGCGTACCCGAAGGCGCGTCTCGTCGCCGTCGAGCCGGACGCCAGCCCGCTCGTGTGCAAGCAGCTGTTCGCGCGCGTCTGCCCTCCCCCCGCCCTGCCCCCCCTGCACGACTATCCGATGGCGATCTGCCACCTGCAGGAGGGGATCGGCGACGGTCTGGTGCCGGGCATCGTGCGGCGCCACCGCGCGATCCTCGACGATGCCGTGCTGGTGAGCGACCGGGAGGCGCTCGAGGAGACGCGACGCCTGAACCGTGCCGGGCACCCGGTCGGACCGAGCAGCGGCACCAACATGACGGTGGCGCGCCGGCTCGCCGCCGAGGGTCTGACCGTTCTCACGTTTCTCCCCGATCGAATCGATCGCTACCGCAGCCTGCCGGAATTCAAGGACCTTTGATGAGGAGGCCAGTCGAGATGCGGCGGCAGCGCATCCCCGGAGTCTCCCTCGCGTTGACCGATCGCGACCGTCCGCGCTTCGACACCGTCATCGGCGGCAAGGCCCTGCAGCCGTACCTTCACTCCATAGGCCGATCGAGCGCGGCCTCGATCTCGGCGCGGACCTCGGAATCGGGCTCGCGCCCCCGCCTCCGCTCGAGGACGGCCCGCGCTCCGGCGCCGGTGGCGCGGCCGAGGGCCCAGGCGGCCGAGCCGCGCACAACGGGATCCGCGTCCTCGAGTCTGTCCGCGGCGGCCTCGAGCGCCTCTTCGTCCTGTACGTTCGCGGCGACGATGAGAGCATTCCGCAGAAGCCCGCGCCGGCGCGGGCGCTCCAATGCGGTCGGGCGGATCTCCTCCCGGAAGGACTTCTCGTCGAGACGGACCAGGTCCACGAGCCGGCGCGTTTCCAGGTGCGGGCCCGGCAGGAACGCCTCGTCCACGACCGGCGCCGTCTTCCTGTTCCAGGGACAGACCTCCTGGCAGACGTCGCAGCCGAAGACCCAGTCGCCGAGGTCGGCGCGCCTGCCGGCCGGGATGGCGCCGCGCAGCTCGATCGTCAGGTAGGAGATGCAGCGCGTGGCGTCGACGACGTAGGGGGCGGGGATGGCCGCAGTGGGACAGGCGTCGATGCAGGCCGTGCAGGTCCCGCAGCGATCGGCGACCGGGTCGTCCGGCGGAAGGTCGAGGTCCGTCAGGATCTGTCCCAGGAGGATCCAGGAGTTGCCGCGCGGGCCGATCAGGTTGGTGTTCTTGCCGAACCAGCCGAGGCCGGCCAGGGCCGCCAGCTCCCGCTCCAGGACAGGACCGGTGTCGGCGTACGCCTGCGTGCGCGCCCCCGGCGACTCCGTCTCGATGAATCTCCCGAGCTCCTCGAGCCTCCCGCCCAGGACGCGGTGATAGTCGCGTCCCACGGCGTAGCGGGCGACGTGCGCCACGAGCCCCGCCTGGCGGTGTCTATCATCTTTATACGGGAGATACCCGGCCGCCACCACGACGGCGGTGCGCGCCCAGGGAAAGCGCTGCTTTAGGTTGATTCGCACCTCGGCGGTCCTCTCCATGTAGGACATTTCGCCGGCCCGACCGGCGCGCAGCCATTCCTTCAGGAAGAGGGCGTGCGCGGAGGGGACGATCGGAGCGAATCCCACGGCCTCGAGCCCGATCTCGAGTCCCCTGTTCTCGATGCGGCGCGCCAGGGACATGATGCCTGCGCTCACGACCGGCCGCCCAGGTCGAACGCGGAGGTCAGCCTCTCGACGATCGTCCGCCCGATCACGAGCGCCGCGGTCGCGGCCGGCGACGGGACGTTGAGCACGTGGATCATCCGTCCCGCCGGCAGGATCCGGAAATCGTCCACCAGGAGGCCCTCTCGATCGACGGCCTGCGCCCGCACGCCCGACCCGCCCGGCAGCAGGTCCGTTGGCAGAAGGCCGGGCGCCAGCCGGCGGAGGGCGCGCAGGAACGCCCTCTTGCTCAGCGACTGCCACGTCTCGCGCGCGCCGCTCCGCGCGTGACGCAGCGCCATGCGCCAGAAGCCGGGGAAGGACAGCATGTCCGCGAGGTCGGCGAGGCTGACGTCGGTCTTCCGGTACCCCTCGCGCGCCAGGGCCAGGACGGCGCTCGGGCCGGCGAGGACGCCTCCGTCGATCCGCTTGGTGAGGTGCGCGCCGAGAAACGGCAGCGCCGGATCGGGGACCGGGTAGATCAGACCGCGCACGGCACGGCTCGGTCCGATCGCGAGCTCGTAGTACTCGCCGCGGAACGGCAGGATGGCCACGCCGGGATCCGTCCCCGACAGGCGGGCGATCCGGTCGCTGTGGAGACCGGCGCAGTTGACGGCGAAGCGGGCGGACACGGTCCCTCCCGTGGTCTCGAGCACGACTTCGCCGCCGCGGTCGACGACGCCGAGCACCCGCGTTCCCGTGCGGATCGCTCCGCCGCCGTCGGCGACGAGCCGCGCCAGCGCCGCCGTGACCGCGGTGTAGTCGGTGATCGAGGCCCCCGGCACGTGCAGGGCCCGCGCGCCCCGGCAGCAGGGCTCGATCTCGCCCAGCCGCTCGGGACCGATGATCTCGAGTCCGGCCACGCCGTTCGCGACGCCGCGGCGGCGGAGCTCCTCCAGGGGAGAGAATTCGCGCGGCTCCGTGGCGACGATGACTTTGCCGCAGCGCCGCAGCGGCACGTCGTGCTCTTCGCAGAAGCGCGACATCGCCGCCGCCCCCTCGACGCACAGCCGCGCCTTCATCGACCCCGGAGCGTAATACACGCCGGAGTGGATGACGCCGCTGTTGCGGCCGCTCTGGTGGACCCCGACACGGTCCTCCTTCTCCAGGACGATCACCTCCATCCCGGCGAAGGCACGCTGGGCCGCGAGCGCCGTCGCCAGGCCGACGATCCCCCCGCCGACGATGGCGAGCGGACCGCGGGCGGCGACCGGAACAGCCGTCTCGACCTCGCTCTCGGGAAGGGTGATCAGAAGACCGGCTCCTCGACCGGCTTGCCGTCCTTGCCCTTGGGAGGCGGAGGGGGAACGTATCCGGTCGGGGGTCCCGTCGGGACGAGCGTCTTCCTCTTCACGCTGATGTAGCGCAGGGGCGGGCCGCGGCGGCCCTCGGCGGGCACGCACTCGGTGACGAACACGTACTGCGACGCGTCCGAGTAGATGGTGTCGACCTGCTCGTGGGAGCGGTCGCAGTAGGCGTTGGTGACGGCCTTGCGTCGAAGCGCCTCCGGCTCGCCGAGGGTCCGCGTCAACGACTCGATGGTGCGCAGGCCACCGGCTTCGTTCGCGCCGAAGTGGATGTCGATGCGCTCCAGCTTCGCATCGGGGCGGTTGACCCCGAACGTGAGCTCCCCCGAGTACTCCCCAGGCCGGTCGTAGATCCAGACCAGGCGGCTCTTGCCGGCCGATGTCAGGGCGGGGCGCATCGGGTGGACGCGCGCCGCCTCCTCCCGCGTCATCCCGAGCCACAGGCCGTCGAACAGGGGGACCGGGAATCTCTTCGGGGGCGGGGGGGCCGAGCCCTTCGACCCTTCGCCGCCACAGGCGGCGGCGAGCGCGCACAGGAGGGCGCCCAGGAACAGGAGAGGCGCGCGCCGCGCCGTCGCGTCGGGTCGGACGAGGCTCATGTTCACGCGGGGGCCCCGTCTGCGGACCGGGGCCGGGGCGAAGATGTTAGCACCGTCGCTGGCGCGGCGCGCCGGGTCGCATTAGATTTTCCCGGGGGGTGTGTCATGACGGGACCCGTGCCCGACAAGAGGAAGGGAAAGCCGCGCATCCTGCGCCGGCTGCCGGTCCGCTTCGGCACCGACGCGAAGATGTGCGGCGGCGTCGTCTCGGACATCTCCGAGGGGGGCATGCGCATCGAGAGCCCCGAATCGTTCGCCGTCAACTCGGTGATCACGGTGTTCGTGCAGTTCCCGCGCCACTCCGTGCGCCTGCGGGTCCGGGTCATCTGGTGCAGCGCGGCCGGCGGCGGCGCGCCGATCATGGGGCTGGCGCTGACGCAGCCGGAGCCGACGCTCAAGCGCGCCTACGCCGAGTGGGTCGCGGAGGTCAAGCTGGCGGCCGCCGAGATACCGCCGGTCGACGCGCCGGCGGCGACGGCCCCGCCGCCCGAGGCACCCCGGCCCGAGCCGGCCCCCGCACCTCCGGCCGCGGCGCCGCCAGCAGCCGAGCCCAAGGGGCCGATCACGAGGCGGCTGGAGAGCCGGCAGGGGCAATCGTACGAGGCGATCCTCGAGCGCCAGCCGCAGGGATGGAACCTCACGATCGTGCAGCTTCCCCGCCAGCTCGGTGTGGGCGCCCCCGACTTCGTCGGCTCGTGCCCCGACTACGCCAGCGCCGAGAAGGCGCTGCGCGACTTCGTCCGCAGCCACTAATCCCCCGCCAGTCCCGCCCTGGCCAGCGCCGCGAGGTACTCCGCGGCGCGCGCGCGGTCGCCCGATCGCGACTCCAGGTCGGCCGACAGCAGCAGGAGCCGTCGATCATCCTCGCGCGCCTGTTGACCGGCGGTCCAGTCGCCCGTCGGCCCGCCCGCCAGGCGATCCAGGGCGCGGCCGGAGGCGTCGCGGCACACGTCGAGAGCCGCGCTGCTGCGTCCCAGGCGGACGAGGAGCCCGGCCATCTCCCGGGCGGTCACCGGGTCGTCCGGATCGATCTCGGAGGCGGTGGTGTAGAGCGGCAGCGCGGAGGACAACTCGTCCTGACGCACGTAGAACTGCGCCAGGGATCTCAGAAGACCGGTGTCGCGCGGAGACAGATGGAGCGCCTCGCTGTAGGACGCGACCGCTCGCGGGAAGTCCCCCTTCCGCTCGAACAGCCGGGCGCGGGCGTCGAGAAGGCGCGCGCTCCTCTCGCCGCCGCGGTACGCCGCGTCGAGATTCTCCTCGGCCTCCTTCACCCTCCCCTCCTCGAGCAGGAACGCCCCCTCCGCGGCGCGCGCCGGGAGATAGCCGGCATCCGCGGCCACAGCCCGCGCGTAGGCGGCGCGCGCCTCCTTCGCCTTCCCCTGCCGCTCGAGGGCGAGGGCGTAGCCGTACAGCACGGCGGCGCTGTCCGGCAGGCGGTCGAGGGCCCTCGCGTAGAAATATCCGGCCCCGACAGCGTCACCCGACACGCTGAAGAACTCCCCGAGGGCGATCTCGCGGATGGGCGGGCCGTGGAACGGCCGCTTCTCCAGCCGGCGGGCCAGGTCGTCGTAGGTCTCGCGGCGATCGTGGCCCGCCGGAAACGGACCTTCGTCGAGGCGCGCGGGGGACAGCAGGTCGGCGCGCAGGTAGACCGACGCGGCGGGGTCGAGATGGACGAGGACCCAGCCGTGACCGCGCGCCAGATAGGAAAGGAGCCTCTTCCCCTCGAGGGCGCGCTGGTGCGGCCAGAGGACGGCGGTGATCTGGTAGCGCCGCGCCGTCTCCTCGAAGGCGGCCGGGTCGGCGACCGCCCTCAGGTACGTCGGCAGGATGTCGTCCAGGTACGGATCGTTCCGTCCGTCGATGAACACGCCCCTCTCCCCGCGCCAGGCGTGGATCAGGTACCCGCCGACCGACAGGCTGTGGAACACGTTCCCCGGGATGCCGTCGTCGGACACGAACCGGGCCGACTCGTCCGGAAAGTAGTGCGGGATCTCCCCGGTGCCGAACCATCTCTCCGTCGGCTGCGCCATGAAGAAGCGGTTGGTGACGACCGCGGACGTCAGGGCCAGCGAGCCCGCGGCCAGGAGCGCGGGGGCGGCGATCCCGGCCGCGGCGCGTGCGCGCCTTCCGAGCTTCGAGGCGGCGGGCGCGAGGCGCCCGATCCACGCCCGCGCAGGCGACAGGAGCGCCGAGGCGTGCCGGGCCAGGACCGGGGCGGCCGCCAGCGCGAACAGCGGGATGTTGCGCCGCGCGCGCAGCGCCACGGCCAGGGTCGCGACCGTCACCAGGAGATCGAACGCTCGAACGCGGGGGAAGTCGGCGACGATCGCGAGGAGTGTTACGGCGGCCAGCACCACGAACGCCACGATCGACGGCGTCACGGGATCGCCGAAGAGCGGCGGCTGGAATTCCGCGATGGTGCGCGACAGCAGACTCTTTCCGCCCAAATGAACGAAGAACTGGTCGAACGGCAGCCGCAGGGCGGCGGCCCCGTAGGGGTTGACGAGCGACACCACCGACGCCGCGGCCAGCGCCAGAAGGAAATCGATCGGCCTGTCCGCGTCGGGGCGGCTCACGACGGCGCCCGGCGCGGCGCGGGTCCGGATGGACTCGATAAGCGCCGCGACCAGCGCCAGCGCGATCAAGACCGGCTCGAGAATGAACAGCCCTTGCAGGTTCACCCAGAGGATCTGAAGGGCCGGAAGGGCTGCGAACAGCAGGCGCGCCCGCGCCGGGCGCCCGCCGGCGTCGAGCGCCCTCTCCAGCACCGAGAGGACGGCCAGCATCAGCCCCCACGACACGATCTCCGGGCGCACGAGGAACCGCTCCTGGCAGGCCAGCGTCACCAGGAGCAGCACCGAGACGACCAGGGTGATGCCGGCGGCCCGCCGGCAGCGTCGGAACAGGAAGACGAACACGCCGAGGATCACCGCCGCCCGCAGCAGCTCCAGGGCGCGGGTTCCGCCCATCGCGTGCAGGAGCGACAGGCCGGTCTGGTACAGCCAGTGGACGTCGATCCAGCGGTGTCCGATCACCGTGTACGAGAAAGGGTCGGCGCGGGGGATCTGGCCGGTCCGCCGGATCCGATCCCCCGTCTCGAGGTGCCAGTAGAGGTCGGTGTCGGTCAGGCAGGTCGTGCAGAGGGCCAGGATCAGAAGGAACAACGCCGCGACGGCGGCGCCTATCGCCGCCGTCACCGCCCGCGCGCGCCTCTCCGGCCGTGCGTCGCCGGGTGCCGCGACTCCTGCCGTTCCGCTGTCTCCGTCCATGCCTCCGGCCGCCCCCGGGAGTCCCCGGGGGTGTGATAGCGTAGCAGGTTCGTCGCGCGCCTCATCCTCCGGAGGTCGAAGATGCCTGAACGCGGGTCGCTGGACGCGCTCTTCTGGAAGGCCCTTCTTGTCGCGGGCGCCCTGTGGCTGCTCTATCTGTGCCTCGACATCGTTCTGCTGACGCTGAGCGCCCTCGTCCTCGCCGCCGCCATCCTTCCGCTGGCCGACTCTCTTCAGAAACGCCGGGTGCCGCGCGCCGTGACGGTGTGCGGCCTGTACGCGATCGGTCTCGGCGTCCTGACGCTCCTGGTCGCCCTGCTCGTGCCGGTGGTCGGCGAGCAGGCGCAGATCCTGTCCCAGCGGCTGCCCCAGTTCTACCAGACGCTGAACGGGTGGATCGCCTCCGCGCGGATCGGTCTCGGACGATTCAGCGGCAGCCGTGCCTTCGAGCTGCCGCCCATCGGCCTGGAGAGGATCGGACCGCTCGCGCAGACGCTCGTCGAGCGCTCGCTGCAGGCGACGCGCGGTCTGTTCACGGGCGCTTTCGCCGCCCTCCTCGTCCTGTTCGTGGCGGGTTACGTCGTCGTCGATCGCCGGCGGCTCGCGGACGGGCTTCTGCGCTTCGTCCCGCGCCCGTCACGCGCGCGCACGGCGAAGGTCGCGACGGACGTCATGCGCCGCATGGGAGGGTACATCCGGGGACAGATGATCGTCAGCGCCTGCACCGCAGTCATCCTGACGGTCGGCCTCACGCTGATCGGCTTCGAGGCCCCGCTCCTCATCGGCGTCCTGACGGGGGCGCTCAACTTCGTCCCCTATCTGGGATCGACGGTGTCGTTCATCCTGGCGATCCTGCTGGCGCTCAACTCGTCGGTCTTCACGATCGTCGGGGTGGTGGCCGTATTCGTGATCGAGCAGTTCCTGGAGGGGAATTTCCTGGTCCCCTATTTCACCGGGCGGCAGGTCGAGCTGCACCCGCTTGCCGTCCTCGCCGCCCTCATCGTCGGCGCCAACCTTGCGGGGGTGCTCGGCGCGCTCGTCGCCGTGCCGCTGACCGCGGGCATCGACGCCGTCCTGCAGGACGTTTACCTGAAGGCGATCGAGCAGAAGAACGTGGGGTGAAGAACCCTTGGCGATCTGGTTGGCGGAGGGAGCAGGATTCGAACCTGCGGGGGTTTCCCCCAACGGTTTTCAAGACCGCCGCCTTAAACCGCTCGGCCATCCCTCCGTGCGGCCCATTATACCGGTGGCACCGTCATGAGCCCCGCGGTCGACCTGATCGGCCTGCTGGTCGTCCTTCTGGCGATCGCCTGCACCGTCCTCTTCCTGCTGACCCGCCTGCGCCTGCCACCGGTCGTCGGGTACCTCGTTTCGGGTGTCGTGTTCGGTCCGTACGGCCTCGGTCTCATCTCCGGGAGCGACCCGGTGCGCCACCTGGCGGAGATCGGCGTCCTGCTCCTCATGTTCACCCTAGGGCTGGAGTTCGACACGACGTCGTTCCGGCGCTTCCGGGACGTCGTGCTGGGCGGGGGGAGCCTGTCGATTCTCCTGACGCTGGTGACGGCCATGGTGGCGGGGGCGTTCCTGGGCTGGCCGCTGCGGACCGCCTTCTTCCTGGGCTGCATCATGGCGCTCAGCAGCACGGCCGTGGTGCTCAAGAGCCTGATGCAGCACGGGCTGCTGGACACGCTCCCGGGGCGGCTGACGGTCGGCATCCTGATCCTGCAGGACCTGAGCGTCGTGCCGATGATGATCCTCCTGCCGATCGGCGGCGGCTCGGCGGCCGGCGTGGCCCTCGCGCTCGCCGGCGCCGTGGGGCGCGCCGCCCTGCTGCTCGGATTGACGTTCCTCCTGATGCAGTACATCATGCCCCGCCTGCTTCAAGTGATCGCCTCCGCGCGCAGCCCCGAGCTCCTGCTCCTGTCGACGCTGACGACCTGTTTCGGGATGGCATGGCTCAGCCACCTGATGGGGGTGTCGTACGCCCTCGGCGCGTTCCTGGCCGGTCTCATCCTGGGCGGCAGCGAGTACGCGCAGCAGATGACCGCCGACCTCGCGCCGTTCCGCGAGGTGCTGTCGGGGATCTTCTTCGTCGCCATGGGGATGCTGCTCAACCCCGCCTTCGCCTTCGAAAACTGGGTCCCGGTCACGGTGGTGCTGGCGATCATCCTGGTGGGCAAGACGGCGATCACGACGGCGGCGGTAGCCGGCTTCGGCTACCCGCTGCCGGTGGCGTTGCAGGTCGGGATCAACCTGGCGCAGATCGGGGAGTTCTCCTTCCTGATAGCGCTGCTCGGCCTGCAGAACGGTCTGATCACCCAGGACTTCTACCAGGTCGCCATCGCCGCCTCGGTCGTCTCGATGATCGTGGCGCCGGTCGCGACGCGGCTGTCCTCGTCGATCGCCTCCGCCGCGGCGCGCGCCACTGATGGTCTCGTGCTGCCGTGGGCCCGCGTGACACGCGCCGTCGAGCCGGAGCCCGAGCCGATCGCCCCGGATGAAGGGCACATCGTCATCCTCGGTTACGGCACGGTGGGGCGGACTCTCGGGGAGGTCCTGGTGACCCACAAGATTCCGTTCGTCGCGCTCGAGATCGACCCGATCCTGGTGGGCCAGGCGCGGCGCGCCGGCCACCCGGTGCGCTACGGCGACGCGGGCAGCGAGGAGATGCTGCGCCGCGCCGGCCTCCCCCGCGCCCGCACGCTGGTCGTCACCCTCCCCGACCACATCCTCGAGCGCGCTGTCATCCGGACGGCCCGCCGTCTCAACCCCGACATCCACATCCTGGCGCGCGGCCGCCGCGGCGCCGAGGACGAGGAGCTGTACCGCGACGGGGCCGACGAGGTCGTGCACGAGGCGTTCGAGGTCGGAATCGAGTTCCTGGCCCGCATCCTGCGCCGTCTGAATATTCCGAAGCAGGCGATCGAGCGCCAGCTCGGCCGCCTGCGCGGCGGGCGCTACGAGATCTTCCGGCGGGAGGACTTCACGCCGATGCCGCTGGGAGACGTGCGCAGGAGCTTCGACGCGCTGCGCGTCGAGTTCCTGGAGATCCCGCCCGGCTCGCCGCTCGTCGGCAAGAGCCTGCGCGACGCCGGCGTCCGCGAGGCCACCGGGGCGCTCATCCTGGCGGTCGTCCGCGAGGGGCGTGTCATCGCCTCGCCCGAGGCCTGGTTCGTCCTGCAGGAGAAGGACACTATCCTGGTCTCCGGAGCGGGCGAGCAGGTGGCGGAGGTCGAAAGCCTGGTCAGTCCAGACCCGCGTGGAGCGGGAGCGCCCACCACTGGCGCGTAGGCTCCCAATCGCGTCCGCACTCCTCCGAAAGCCCCCCAGCGACGGCCTCGATCGGAACCTGCAAGGAGTCAGAAGGGGTCAGAAGTGCGCTTGACAGTCAGAATCACAGAGCGTATATGAATAGCATATTAATCAGGTTGTCCCTAACTCAGTCACGCCCCTCCGCCGGATCGCAAGAATCGAGCCGGGTCGCAGTGGGGGATCTTATTCGCCCACGTAGGACTCAGCTCAGGGGTCGAATTTGTCCTCTCTCGTTATTGGCTTCCGCGCTCGTTCCGGTGAAATGGGGAGTCTTTTATTCCGCGGCAACTATCCTCGCGGCTCACTCAGGGAATAGCCGTGATCGCACCTTCGAGGACAAAGTGCACCCTGGGCACCCTCGTCCTGGGTCTGTCCCTGATCCTGGCCGGACCGGTCCTATTAGTATGGTCCTCAAGGATCCAGCCCTTCGCCTCGGCGGGTGACAACTCGCCCGACGTGGGATTGGATCAGGTCGAGGCCCGCAAGATAGCCAACCTTGGACTGCCGCATGCCACGCTGAGACCCGAGGGGCTCTCCCCCTTCGGACAGGCCTTCAAGAACGGGCCCGCACGTGTTCCGGGTGACGCCGCGGGGTTTTTGCGACTGAACCTCGGCGACCTCGATCCGAAGAATCCCGCGGCTCTTCTGTCCGTCCTGCCGGGCGGCCTCCGGTTGGCGAAACCCGAGGTCGTGGACCTGGGCGCGAAAGGAAACCTGGCGCCCGGCTTGAACCACCTGATGCTGAGGCAGGACACCATCGCAGTCAAGTCGCTGGACGCCGTCCTCGAGGGCATCCGCGAATCGGCGCGCATCGTCGGCTACGGCCCGAACTCCACTCTGTTGGTCTACCTGGAGGCCAACCAGATCGGCCACCTGCGCCAGAACCCGGACGTTGGCTTTTTCTACGCCGTGCCTCCGGGAGACAAGATCTCGCTCGATACCGGTCGACGGCCGCTCATCGAGAGGGCCCGCGCGACCGATCCAAACCTGCTGCTCGAGGTGGCCCTGGTGCCGGGATGCAAGTTTCCCGACGTGCGGCAGGCGATCGCCCGTGTTCCGGGCGTCGTGGATGTCTCCGACTATGGCCCGGCGGAGTCGGCGCTTCTGGTGCGGGCGGACTACAAGTGCCTCGGGAGGCTGGCGCGGATCCGCGAGGTCCTCAACATCCAGGAAAGCCTGGAAATGATGGACACGAACGCCAAAAACGCGCCGACACTCCAGACCGGATCGCTGCAGGAATCGAACGGCTCCCGCCCGTTCGACGATCTCGGCGTGGACGGTGGCGGGGTCGACACGAACGGCGATGGCCAGAGGATTAACAACGGCAGCGATACGGTCCCGCCGCAGCTCGTCGGTGTCATCGACAACGGGATCAGCGCCGACACGCCGAGCTTCTCTCAGACGGCGACGCAGGTTACCGACCTGACGCATCCGTTCGGCCCGGCGCACCGCAAGGTCCACTCGATCATTCCGGTGCGAGACAACGGCAGCGACTGTGACTCGATCTTGAGCGGCGGAGGCAGCCACGGAAACATTGTCGCCAGCGTCATCGCCGCCAACCCGAGCCAGGTCGGGGCGTTCTTGACCAAGATCCATAGAAAGGACGCGGACACGTCCTCTGCGCGCAACGCCAATCTGGACGGCGTGGCGCGCGGGGCGCGCATCATCGTGTCGGACATCGCCGACAGCGGCCGCTGCACTTTCAATTCATTGGTTGAGCGCGGCGGCAACGTCGATCCCGGCAGCCTGGCGACCCGCTTGGCGGAGCTTATCTGCCCCAAGACTGGCGGCACCGGCGCCTGCGCCGGGATCACCGGCGGCGGCGCCGACGTGCACCTGGCTGTGACGCCGTTCGGCGCCCCGGACAACTTCTCGACTGTCCAGTTCCAGCGGAACGACGGCACCTACCCCCAGCAGTCGGCCGACATCGACACCTTCCTGTACAACAACCGCGACTTCCTTGTGTTCGGGCCGGCCGGCAACAGCGGCGCGCTGATCGAGGCAACTCGGCCCGAATTCTGGAGACCCCGGGTCATCCCAGATTTTTTCAATGGCACGAACACGGACGACTGCCCGGTGCCCTGTCCCTCCACTTTCATTCCCAGGCCGATCCAGATCCCGCCCCCCTCGACGGCCAAGAACATCGTCACAGTGGGGGCCACCCGTTCCGACGAGATGACCTTGCAACCCTTCGCCGAATCCGACAACCTGGCGAACATGGCGACCTTCTCGTCCCGCGGTCCCGCCACCCCGGAGTCCCTGAGGATGGCCCCGATCATCGTCGCCCCCGGCAGCGACCTGATCCCGGGGTTCGAGGCCGCCTCGATGGCCGCCTTCAGGAGCCGCGACAACGACAACGTGGGCCCGGTGGACGCCGAGCTCGACGAGGGGAACTTCGGGACCTCTTTCGCCGCCGCCGCGGTCACCGGCGCCGCGGCCCTCGTCCGCGACTACTTCGCACAGGGCCTGTACCCCAGCGGCGAGCGCCTCGCCGTCAACCGTGTCCCGAACGTCTCGGGGGCACTGGTGAAGGCCGCCCTCGTGGCCTCGGCGAGGTTCACGACGAACATCCGCAGGCCGGGCGAGACCGAGAAATCCGAGTCGGACAGGACTCTGCGCCGGACGCGCTCCTTCGACGTCGGTACCATCAATGGCATCCCGATCGGAATCATGGGGAACAGCGAGCAGGGGTACGGCCGCGTGGTCCTGACGAACGTCCTGCCCCTGCCGAACTGGTCGGACAGCTTCCGTCTCGGCGGTGTCGGCAAGACCGGCAACCGCTGGACGGCCGGCAACACCCCGCCGGGGCCGGCGCACTGGGAACACCCGGCGCAGGGTCTTCTGGTCTGGGACGACATCGCTACGGCCGAGCCTGCCATCGACAACCTGCGTACATCCCAGGTGCACACTTTCCGGGTGGCCAGCCCGGTGACGGTCGGCGCGCCCGGCGCGGGCCTGGCCGCAGGCCGGGGGCAGGTGCGCGTCGCTCTCGCCTGGACCGATCCCCCCTCCGCCCCCGGCTCGGGCGGATCTCTGGTGAACGACCTCGATCTCGTCCTCGAGGGACCGGGCCCGGACAACTGTCTGTTCGCCGGTGACACCCGCCCGGACGGTGCCGTCTGTGGCGTCGGCACGGATGCCGATAACCGCTTCTATGACGGGAACAATTATCCCGGCACGCAGAACCCCTTCCGCGACCAATGGTCCAAGGTGAGGGTGGTCGGACAGGCTGAAGTCCACGACAGGCGGAATCCACAGGAGGGGATCCACCTGAGTTTCGACCCGAACAATGACACCAGCGCAGCCGACTCTCCAATTTTCGTGGGCACCTGGCGCGTCACCGTCAAAAGGGGACAGGGCGGAGCGACCCCGGGCTCGATCACGATCACCGGACCGAACGAGGATGCCAACGGCAACCGCCGCCTGGACGCAGGCGAAGACGGCAACGGGAACGGTCTCCTGGACCTGGGCGGGCAGACTTATGCCCTCGTGGTTGCCGGGCCGGTGTATTTGGCCGAAGCCGCTCCGTCACGGGGCCCGTCGCTGTTCCCGCAGAGCTCTATTTCGCTGGATAGGGTCATGTACGCGTGTGATGGCGCCGCGGTTGCGGCCATCCTCGACACGACCGGAGCCGGCGCCGGCCGATCAAGCGGCTCCACCACCTTCTCCGTGCGGAACGCCGCCGGCGCTATCGTGGACACCGAGAGCGGCATCGCCTTCGCCTCCGCCGCGACCCCGGGATCGAGCACATCGTCGGAGGTGCCGGTGCGCCTGCTCCAGTCCCCCGTCCCGGGCAATGGCATCCTCGAGGCCGACACCGGAATGACGGTCGTCGCCACCTACGCTCCGGCCGGTCAGCCGGCAGTCACGGCCTCGGCCCGAGTCGAATGCTCACCCGATTTCGTGCCCGGCTTCTTCGCCATTCTGGGGAACAACGTCATCGGTCCGCAGACTTCCGTCGCCGGCGGCTGCGACAACGACGAGTACCTCGACGCCGGTGAAGTCCTGACCTACGGAATCGCTTTGAGCAACCGTGGGCGGAGCAGCATGCTCGACTCCTCGTCGGATGACTACCCCGGCGTCGTCGCCACGCTGACACCCTCCGGGCCTGGTGCACAGGCTATCCAGGTCCTCGACTCACCTCTGAACCTCGGTCGTGTGCCGGAGGGCGCCGTGCAGGGAGCCTACTTCCATGTCGTCGTCAACCAGACGGCCGCCAACGGGCTAAGCATTGCCAATCGCCAGGTCACCATGACGCTGACGCTGGATTCCCTGAACAAGGGGCGGCGGATCGACCGGCAGTCCTACGCGTTCACGAACGTCATAAACGCTGACCGCGACACGCGGCGCTACTCCACCGATTTTCCGGCCGGCGGCCGCCAGGTGCGCGACCTGAACCGCAACCTGATCATCGATCGTCCCGACATCATCGACCCGGTCAGGCTTTTTGTCCTGCCGGACGAGGACGTCACGTTCTCGAGCATGTTCGTGCTCGGCGCGGACAACCCCTCCACACTGACGGTCGCGGCGGAGATGGTCAGCAACACTCTCGGCGAGGATCTGAACAACAACGGCCTCCTGGACGCGAACGAGCGGGACATCATCCCCAACGGCCTCCTGGACCGCGGCATCCTGTTCTCGGTGACAGGGCCGTCGAGCGGCGACAAGGTTCCCTGGAACTTCGACAGCACCAACGGCGGCTGGGTGCCGATCAGACACCCACAGAGCAATGCGGGGTCAATCTCCGCCAACCCGATGTGGGAGTGGAAGACGAACGGCCTGTGCGGCTTCCAAACTTCGGGGGGTGGGCTGAATCATTACGGCATCTGGCACACGGGCGACGGCGACCCGAGCACGCCCTCCGGCGGCGCCACCGCCTGTGACAACTACAACGTTCCGAACGACCCGAACACCGAGAATCGTGTCGAGCTGGTCATGGACGTGCTGCACTCCCCAATCATCGCGAAGGTCAACCAACTCCCGGACGCACGCGGCTTCGGATACGGCGTCGAGTTTCAGCGCCTGGCCATGAACATCAACGATGAGGTGACGGGTAGCTATTATGCCCAGTTAGGCATCACCATCGACAACAACCTGGATGAGGACAGCACCATCAGCCTCCTGGGCCAGGAGCTGGACATTTATTACGCACTCCAAGGCGGCTGGCCAACCAGCATGTTCGCCTTCTCGTGGTACTACGGGATTGGCCCGGACACTATCTTCCCGTACCAGAGGACGTTCGGCCCGTTCAGCGACGCCAACGGCGGCACGCCCTTCGACGGCGGCAGCGAGACCGGATTCTCCGGCTACATTTCTGTCCCGGGCCGCACCTCTCCCATCCCGACGGCGCACCCGGACTACCTGAAGTTCCCGCAGGCGGCCTCTACCGTTCCGGGCGTCTGCAGCGGCGGCACGAACCCCGGAGGTCTGTGCGAGACGAGCGCGAACTGCACCGGCAACGGTACCTGTACGCTGGAAGGAATCAATAACCCCGGGCCGGTGCGGAATTTCGAGGCGACTTTGGTCGGTTACGAAGGAGGGTTTCAGGTCGAGACCCTGCTCGGCAGAGCGGCCCCCGAGACCCTGATCGGTTTCGAAGCGGGCGTCAATCCCGGCCCGAGCGTGGGCAACCGCTGGGCGATCGCCTTGGGATTCTCCAGCAACGAGTCGGCGGCTCTCCTCACCGACTACGGATTCGGTGTGGACGACGTGGTTTTCGAGTGGGATGAGTTCCACCCCCTGGACGAGTCCTCCTTCAACCCGGCGCACATGCCTGCCTGCAGCCGGTTCGGCACGCCGGGGAATCCCGCGGGCGGACAGTGCGCCACGATCGCCGTGGATCGCACGAACCTGTACGAGTGCGAAGAGTCGGTCCAGATCAGCGTGGTGGATCCGAAGCTGCCCGGGGGCACGCCGAGCGTCCAGGTGATGATCGTAACCGAGAGCGACGCCGATCTGTTCTCCACCGCGCGATTCACCGTCCTCAAGCCGAACGCCAAGCGCTACACCCTGCCTGCCGTGTCTGGACAACCGGGGCTGTTCCGGAGCAACGTAGTCTTCTCGGGCACCTCGAACACGCCCGACAATGTCTTCGTCGTTCCGGGCAACGACAGACAGTTCATCGTCTACTACCTCGACCCGAACTGCGACGGCGATCATGACGGTCAGGCGGGCGAGTCCCAGTTCGACAACCTCGACGGTGATGGGGTCAACACTGCGGTCGACGACTGTCCCCTCATCTACAACCCGCTGCAGGAGGACGGGGATGGCGACGGCATCGGCAATCTATGCGACAACTGTGTGAACGTCGCCAACCCCGGCCAGGAAGACGCCAACGCGGACGGTGTCGGCGATGCCTGCGAGCTCGACGACGTGGATGGCGACGGCGTGGACAACGCCTCCGACAACTGCCCCGACCTGTATAACGCCAGCCAGGAGGGCCACTGCATCGGTGGGATACTCGGCCCCTGTCTCCTCGACACCGATTGCGGCGGCGGCACCTGCGACCTGACCCGGGGCTTCGAGTGCTTCGGCCTGGACGACCTGGACGCCGACGGAATTTTCGACATCAGCGACAACTGCGTGCTGACGGCCAACGGCGACCAGAAGGACCGGGACGGTGACCACCTGGGCAATGCCTGCGACGGAGACTGTCTGGGGGTCGCCCTCGTCCGCCTGTGCGGCAACGCGCCTCTGATCTCCTGTACCAGCAGCACCGACTGCCCGGCGGGCGGAATCTGCCAGACGGCGGTGCACCACAGCCCGTCGCAGGACTGCTCGGTGGTTGACGACGACGCCGACGCCGACGGGATAGAGGATGCCCTCGACGACTGCCCCGACGTCTACAACCCGACGATCATTCCGGGCACGAAGCGGCAGCTCGACAGCGACCGCGACGGTCTGGGCGACGCCTGCGACTCGGCCGGCTCGTTGGACGACGATTTCGACGGCGTGCCGGATGATCTCGTTGCCTTTTCGGGCATCGTCTCCTGCCAGCAGCTTCCGCTCGCGAAATTTTCCATCCTGCAGGCCAGTTACCAGGACATCGATGGTGATCACGACGCCTTCCCTGACACCGGAGAGACTGGGCTGGTGACGGTCCGCATCCAGAACACCGGTCAGGCCCTGACTGGAGCAAGCTTCACACTGCATTCGGCGGACCCTAACGTGGCCTGCATCACCTTCCCGAGGGTCGTGGTCGGGTCGGTGCCCGCAGCGGCGACCGTGGAGGTGGGAAGCCTGACGCCGCTCGTGGCCGGATCGAGCTTCACATTCCAAACGAGCGACACCATGCAGAGCACGCAGTCGAGCACGGCCCATATCAACCTCTGCGTCACGGCGAACTCCAACGAGGTCCTGGGAGGTACCGCCTGTTTCAGTCTCCCTGCCGACCTGGACATTCCGGTCGGAGGGCGGACCTTCATAGCCGGCCCGGACGGCATCCCTGGAACTGGCGACGACGGCACGCTGCGCGAGACTTTCGATTCGGACCGCGACGGCGACGGCGTGTTCTCGACCGCTGACACGTTTCGTCTCTTGGATGCCGGCACCGGCGTGATCGGCCACGGCTCCTATATGCATGGCAGCGCGACCGGCGTCGGCACAAACGTCCTGACCGGCAAGGCCTGCGGCGGATTCACCACGCCGGCCGAAGGGAATCCGACCTGCATCCTCGATCCGGACTTCCCGATGGACTGGCATTTCCACTGCCCGCCGACGGCCATGAACTGCCCGAACACGGAAAGTGGAGGCTTCGGAGGCACCGCCCAGACGGGATGCGTCGGCGGCTGCTCGTACGACACCCCGGCCGACGGACAGAAGGCGTTCTCGCCTCCCAACTCGTTGCACATGGGGGCGCACTTCGACAACAACTCGTTCGCCGTCGGCGATACGACGCACTTGCGCACCTTGCAGGCGCTCGTCTCGAATCCGATCAACCTGGCCCTGATCCCGCGTGACGGGAACGACTTCAAGCTGTCCTTTTGGCACATCGTCGCCCTGGCGACCGGCGGAACATTGCTGGACGTGTGCCTCGACTGCGCCCAGGTCCAGGTGCAGACCGACCTCGACCCCAGTCCAGCCAGGGACGACTGGGGCTCCTGGGACACGCTCGTGCCGTTCCAGAACGTCTACGAAAACACCGTCCCGGCCTGGAGCGTGTTCGGCGCCAACTACTGTGAGTTGACTCCGACCGACACGGGCACAGCGCCACCCGCCCCGCGCGGGGTGCACGAGACGATGTGCTTCAGCTCGAAAGCCTGGTCGCAGTGCGGAAGCGTCGCCGGCACAACAGCGGACCAGACCTTCACGTGCTCAGGCGGCGTCGTCGAGCCCTCGGGGAAGGGCGTCTGGGTCCAATCGAAGTTCAACCTGGACGGCTTCCTCGGTCAGAGGATACGAATCCGCTGGATTGCCGCCAGCTGGGGGAAAGACTGCTCCTCGTACTTTGAATGCGGAACCAGCGCCCCTGGCGTCGCTGGCTGGTGGCTCGACAACATCGACATCACCGGCGTCGTCACGTCGCAAGTGGCGCCAGTTCCAGATCTGAAGGCTGCGCCACCAACAGTCTGCCCAGCCACCACGGCCGATGACTGCAACGAGAGCGCCGCCGGCACTGACAAAGGCACTTTGCCGCAGATCAAGACGACCGATCTCAACAACAACGTGTTCGGAGCGAGCCTGGTGCCGGTTGCAGGCCAGTCGATCCTCGTCTCGGCAGTCGACTCGAGCCTGCCGGGTGGCTGCGCCGACGGCGGGGCGCAATTCGAGTTCGGCAAGAACGGTGTCGTGGTGCAGGAATGGAGCGGCAAGGCGTCCTTCCTGGACACTCCGACGGAGTACAGCCCCACGTACTCGGTCAGGGTCCGCTGCAGCTCGGACACCAGCTGCACCAGTCTCACCCCAAAAACGATCAAGCTGGCGATCTACGCCGGAGCCAACGCCGAATCGGACGGTGACATTGTCTTCGGGACGCAAGCGAACTCCTACGACCGCAACGCGGGCGTCCTGTATGACAGGGCGGCCCGGACGACAACTCTGAATCTGGTGTCTCCGGCCGGGTTCGGTCCGGTGGATGTCTACAAGGGGACCATCACGTCGATGGGTCTCGGCAACGGATTCGTGGCGCCCGGCCCCCCTTCGGGCTGGCAGCACGTTGCCACCACCTGCTTCCGCAACAACCTGTCCGTGGTCGCCACGAACGCCACGACCGGCGCTCTCAACCAGATCGACGACCAGGACCCGACCCACGGTGCCGCGACGTTCTACGTGGCGAACGCGGCGACGGCAGGTGATGTCAACGGGGCCCTTGGGTGCGTCAACCCCGGCAGGTGCATTTTCGGTTCGACGCCGAGCGCGCCATGCGCCACGAACGCCAATTGCGGCGCAGGCGGTACCTGCCTGAACCTCGGTCAAGCTGGGGTTGGACCGCTTCAGAACAACCCGCTCACCACGGGCTTCGGTTGCCCGACCGCCAACGCTTCACCATACAGGGTGAACAGCTCGGCGGCGCCAGGATCGGCGACCTCCTGCCAGCCTTGACGGGATGATTCGGCAGGGAAGGCCGGCTCCGCGCTTCCGGAGCCGGCCCGACAATCAGGTGCCAGGAAGAAGGACCTATCTAACTGTGAAGTTGCCGCCGAGGATCGTGCGGACAGCGGAGCCGCCTCCCGAGCAGAGGACGTCGATCTCCAGCACGTCATCCGACCCGCCGCTGCCGTTGTCCGTGACCGTGAAATTGATGGGACACCCGATGAAGAGATCCGGCAAGCGATTGTCAAAGATGACAATCCCGCCCGCGTGTGCCACGTTTCCCGCCACCTCCAGCTTGGTCAGCCGGATCACCTGGGTCCAGCCCGCGAGGTCCGGAACGACGGGCGTCGGCGGCACGAGGTCCAGGAGGTAGACCAGCGGCCAGACCGACATGCTGCCTCTCACGACGCCATTCTCGTCCGTGGCGGCATTGATCGTCACCTGATCGATGGCTGCCGGCGGATCGAGGGTGAAGACCGCATGCCCACGCACCTCGTGCACCGGTTGCCCGGCCATGGTCTGACTGGACACCACGAGGAGCGCGCCGAGGACTGCCGACAGGGCCCGTACAGCTCTCTTCATTCCTGCAGACATACCCACCTCCCTGACTGTTGATGATCCATAATTAAGGATCGAGTTGACTGCCTACCGGTCCACCATCCATTCGCGGAGACTCTGAAGCAGGGTGCTTCCCCGCCTTCCACCTCCTCTCTGGAGGACCACTCCGCTTTCATGGAGATCAATGCCCGCGGCGGGCGCAACCGAACGGCCGATGTGGGATAATTCCGACAATATTGGCAAGCGGCGAAAACAGAGAAGAAGGTAGGCAATTCGCTCAGCGGGCGAGTGCACGGAACGATTGGGGGTTCCTCCTGGCCCCGGCACCCGTGCCGCTTACGGCTTGAAATGGCCGCTCGAGACGACGTCGAAAGCACTGCCTCGCTGCTCGCCAAGGTGCGCGAGGGGGACGAGGAGGCGCGCGCGCGGCTGGTCGTCCGCTACCGGACCCTCCTGCGGCGCTGGGCGCACGGCCGCGTCCCCCCGCGTGCCCGCGCCCTGATCGACACCGAGGATGTCGTGCAGGTGACTCTCCTCCGGGCTCTGGACAGGGTGGGGGGATTCGAGCCGCGACGCGAGGGGGCGTTCCTGGCCTACCTGCGCACGATTCTCCTGAACGAGATCCGCGCAACGCTGCGGCGCGTCGATCGTGGACCGGAGATGGAGCCCCTGCCGGCCGGGCTCGAAGACAGGCATCCCTCGCCACTCGCCGAGGCGATCGGGACGGAGGCGATCGATTCCTACGAGGCGGCCCTGGCGACCCTGACGGAGGAACAGCAGCAGGCCGTGGTGCTGCGGGTCGAGATGGGCTTCACCTACCAGCAGGTGGCCGAGGCGATGGGCAGCCCTTCGATGGATGCAGCCCGGATGCTCGTGGCGCGGGCCCTGGCCCGCCTCTCGGAGAAGATGGTTGAGCACGCAAGATGACGAAGCGCTGCTCCGCCTCGCCTCGGCGGTTGGCGATGGGGCTGCCGTCGACTGGGAGCGCGAAAGCGCGACTCACGCCGCCCTGCAGCCTCAGTTGCACCAGCTGCGCGTCCTGGAGGCCATGATGGCGATGCGCTCCGGAACGGCGCACGATCCTCCGAACGCCGACCTCCCTGGCGCCCGTTCGTCCAATGACACAGGAACAGTCCACCCCGGGCTCACGCCCGGGCGGATCTTGGGTGAGCGTTATCAGATCCGTGCCTTCCTCGGCGAGGGCGGGATGGGAGAAGTGTGGCTGGCCCTCGATCTGAAACTGCGGGTAGAAGTGGCTCTCAAGTCGTTACACCGGGAGCGTCTCGGAGACGAGCGGTCGCTCGATCTCCTGCGTCGCGAGGTGCGCGCAGCCCGGCAGGTGGCATCCCCGAACGTCTGTCGGATTTTCGACCTGGTCGAGGCCGATGGCCTTGAGCTCGTCTCCATGGAATGCGTGGACGGCACCACCCTGGCCGGAGTCCTGCGAGAGCGGGGACCGCTCGATCTCAAGGAAGCGACGGAGATCGCCTCGCAGTTCCTCATCGGTCTGGAGGCCATCCACGGGGCCGGACTGGTCCATCGGGACATCAAACCGGGGAACATCATGCTCACGCGCACGGGTCGAGTCGTCCTCATGGATTTTGGGCTTGCGAGGCCGGTCACGGATGACCGGGACCACTCGATCGTGGGAACGCGCCCCTACATGGCGCCCGAGCAGCTCAAGGGAGAGACTCTGGACGCCCGGACCGACGTCTTCGCAGCGGGTGTGGTGCTGGCCGAGATAGTGAGCGTGGGAGGATCAAGCGGGCAGACGACTCGCGAGGCTCTGTGGGCGGGCGCGCGCGAGGAGCCGCCCCGGTTGCCGGAAGGTCCCTGGCGCCCGGTCCTGCTGCGGGCCATCGCCAAGGATCCGAGATTGCGCTTTCCATCGGCACAGGCTCTGGCGCGGGCGCTGGAGGTGGTCACCCTGCGCGTGCAGGCGGCGGACGATCGACGCCCTTATCCGGGCCTCGCGTCGTTCACGCAGGCGGACGCCGAGTATTTCTTCGGGCGCGAGGTGGAGGTCGAGCAGATGTGGCGCAAGCTGCGCTGGCCTCACCTGCAGGCGATCATCGGGCCGTCCGGAGCGGGCAAGAGCTCGTTCCTCCGGGCCGGGCTGATCCCGGCCCTGCCGCAGGGATGGCGCTGCGTCGTCTGCAATCCCGGCAGCTCTCCGATGATGGCCCTGGCGCAGGCGCTCGCGCCGGAGCTCTCGGGCGACGCCGAGGCGGTCCGTCTGCTGCCGAGGTTCGAGGAGCCGGACGTGGTGGTTGAATTGATCGGCACATGGCGGAAACGCCACGAGCAGGTGCTGCTCATCGTCGATCAGTTCGAGGAGCTGTTTACGCTGAACCCACCCGAAGTGCAGGCGCGCTTCGCGGAGCTTCTCGGACGGCTGGCGCTCGAGGCAGACGTGCATGTGCTGCTCTCCATGCGGGACGATTTCCTGTTCCAGTGCCATGCCCACCCGCCTCTCACACCGATCTTCTCCGAGCTGACGCCGCTCGGGCCCCCGACGGGCGCCGCTCTGCGCCGGGCCCTCACGCAGCCGGCCCTGAAGTGCGGCTACCGCTTCGAGGACGAAGCCTTGGTCGAGGAGATGCTGGACGTGGTGAAGGAAGAGCGCGGTGCCCTGCCACTTTTGGCGTTCGCCGTGGCGCGGCTTTGGGAGAAGCGGAACCGGGAGGCGGGGCTTCTGACCCGCGAGGCGTACCGGGAGATCGGCGGCGTCGCGGGGGCCCTGGCGCAGCACGCCGAGGCGGTCCTGGATCGCATCGGAACCGAGCGACGACCGCTGGTGCGGGAGATCTTCCGCAACCTGGTCACCGCCCGGAGGACGCGTGCGGTACGGGACCGGGACGACCTGCTGTCAATCTTCCGGGACCGAGAGCGAGCGGACGGAGTCCTGTGCGCCCTCATCGACGCGCGCCTGCTGACATCGTTCGAGGTGCAGGAGGACGAAAGCAGCGGGGCGACCAGACGCCAACGTGTCGAGATCATCCACGAGTCGCTTCTGCTGGCCTGGCCGCGGCTGGCGCGCTGGCAGACGCAGGACGCGGACAGCGCAGGACTGCGCGACCAGCTTCGCCAGGCGGCGCAGATGTGGCAGGAGCGCGGCTGCCCCGGCGATCTTCTATGGACCGGGACGTCGTACAGGGAGTTCCTCGTCTGGCGCGAGCGCTACACGGGCGGGCTCACGGCGACCGAGGAGTCTTTCGCGCGGGCGATGGTCTCCCAGACAGAGCGGCGGCGACGGCGGGTGCGAGCGACGGTTTCGGGCGTGATCGCCGCGCTCCTCGTGGTCGTCGCCGCGATCGGCACACTGTGGGTGCGGGCGAAAAACCAGGCGTTGCGCGCCGACGCGAGCCGCTTGATAGCCTTCGGCCAGCTGCACATCGACACGCGACCGACAATGGCCCTGGCGTTCAGTATCGCCAGCCTGGAACGGGCCGACACGCCGGAGGCCCGTCACCTGGCCCTTGACGCGCTCGAGCGCCAGCCCCAGGTCTTCGATGAGTCCGAGGAGGGGAACGGGTCGGAGGTCCAGTTCAGTCCAGATGGACGCTGGCTCGCCAGGGGCCAGAATTTCACGGGGAGGATCCTGCTCTTCTCCTCCGGGGGCGGGCCTCCCCGTGTCCTGGCCGGCCGCGGCACGCATGTCGATAAAACGCTGTTCGGACCGGGATCCGATGTTCTTCTAACCTCGGCCTATGGCTCCACCGCCGTCCAGGTCTGGTCCGTCCCCGACGGGCGACCGATCCGCTCCATCGAGTACGGCTCAGGAGAGGACCGGCACAGGCCGGAGTTCATCTCGGCCGACCGGTCGCGTCTCATCACCGCGGCGATCCACGGCGCTTCGGCATCTGGCTACGGGACCGTCCGGCTGCTCTCCTGGCCACGTGGCGGAGTTGAACCGGTCATCCTGGCAGAACTCGATGGTGTTGCGGATTTCGTCGTCGATCCCAGCGGAGAGCGTGTTGGGTACATCAAGGACGGAAAGATCTATCTCCAACCGCTGGATCGACTCGACAAGACGCGGCCCCGGATCGTCGGGCAGCATCAGGGCGCCTGGGTGCTCGCCTTCGATTCGTCCGGCAGACTCCTGGCCTCCGGGAACCTCTCCGGCGGGATCCGCGTGTGGGTGGTCAAGGAGATCGCGGAGAAACCGCTCGCGCTCTTCGACGCCGAAGACGGGGTTTACTCTCTTCGTTTTGATCCGACGGGGTCCCTCCTGGCTTCGGGGCACGCGAGCGGGGCCGTGCGCCTCTGGGACCTGATGGGCCCGCCGGGCTTGCCTCCCCTCGAATTGCTTGACAGAACCGGCGGGACCAAGGGCCTCGCGTTCCATCCGAACGGACGCTGGCTCGCAACGTGCAGCGACAACCCACGCGTCGGCCTCTGGCCGCTCGACCGCCGCTACGCTCATATCCTGTTCCGCGCGAAGACGAGAGAAAGTCTCGGGCCGGTTGTCTTCGCCCCGGACGGCACCTGGGTCGCGGCCAGCGTGGGAGGAGGCAGGCTGCGCCGCTGGCCTCTCACCCGCTCCGGTGGGGACCCGATCGACTTCGAAGTCCCGGGAGAGAAAGTCTCGACTCTCGCCGTGGACCCTGCCGGTCGCTACCTCCTTGCCGGCACATTCAATGGGGCGGTGCTGGTCTCGCTGCGGGGTGGCCGGGCCAAGAGACTTCCCGGCTTCCAGGACGTCGTCGATGCGGTCGCATTCAGCCCCGACGGCCGACTCGCGGCAGGAGGGGGAGGACTCTTCGGCAGAGCCCCGGCGGATCGGTTCCTACGGGTCTGGGACCTCGAAGCGGGAACGTATCGGGACCTCAGAACTGACGCGGAGGTCACCTACCTGACTTTCCTGCCGGACGGCCGGCTTCTTTTCGTGAGCGGACCCGCCAACGGAGCGAAGAATTTGTACCGCTGGACCATCGGCAAGGACACCGCTGAATTGGTGAAGGAGGACATCGGGTCCTGGCTCTCTTCGTGTCTGAGTCCTGACGGAAAGCGGCTGTTGGCGGATCGGAGGGGTGGTGGCACGTTGCTGCACAATCTTGTCGATGGCAGCGTCAGCGTGCTCTCGGAGGATGCCCGGGGTTGTCGATTCAATCACAGCGGGACGGTGGTCGTGTGCGCAGGTGGAGTCGATACGGTGCGCGTCATCCCCCAGGACGGTCGCCCCCCGTATGACCTGGTCGGTCACAACGGTTACGGTCATCCTCATGCGGTCAATGGAGTCGCCATCTCTCCGGACGATCGCTTGATCGTGTCCGCCGGCGCCGACGGCACGGTCCGACTCTGGCCGATGCCCGAGGGTGAGTCGCTCCTCCCGCTGTCGCACGAGCAGTTTCTCGAGCGACTCCACTCCCTGACGAACATCCGGGCCGTCCTCGACGACAGAGCCGCGGACGGCTGGACGCTCGCCTTCGAGCCCCCTGACCCCGGCTGGGAGAGGCTGCCGACCTGGTAGTCAGCGGAACCGATCCGGCATCAACCTCAGAAGGTGATCCTTAGACTTGCGCCGGCCCGGTTCGGGACGACGTTCCAAGTCGCGCCCGGCGCGGGCAGCGCACCCGCACGCGGATGCCGCGCCGCAATCCCCTTACCGATCGCCAAGCCAAGTGCGGCGCCCGCCACGACGTCGGACGCCCAGTGCAGGTCCTCCTGCACGGTCGAGATACCGATGAGCGCCGCCACCGGGTACGCGATGGCGGCCACCTTGCGGCCGCCGCGGTCGCTAAACGCCGCGGCGATGGCGAACGAGCGCGCCGTGTGGCCCGACGGGAAGATCGTGTCTCCTCGGAAGAATCTCCCCTCCTCCGATCCGCGCCCGGGGCTCTCCCGTCCGAACGCCCCCTTGGCGACGCTGGTGATGACTGCGGCCCAGACGTACGCCTCGAACGCCGTGGCCGCCGGCCCGGCCACGCGCTCGTTCCGCGTGGCGCGCCCGGCGAGGTAGAGCGTCCCGAGGGCCGCCGCCTCGACTTCGATCCTGCCGAGCGGCTCGAACTTGGTGGCGATCCGGCCGGCCGTGGGGCGGTCCGAATCGACGACGTTGGCGCGGATCTCCTCGTCCCGGTTCATCGCCAGCGCGGTCGCCGCGACGGATCCGGCGGTCATCCAGGCCCCCTTCCGGCTGGCGCGCGCCGGGAAGGTGAGGAGGTAGCGCCCGTCGCCGGCAAAGGTCCGGAGCGCTTCGCGGAAGGTCGCGCGGGGGGAGGGCGTGGCCGGTTCCGCGGCGGCCGCCTGCGGGACAATCGCCGCCGCGAGCGAGACGGCGAGGACGAGGAGGCGCCCGCTCCGGCCCCCGGGGGCGGAGAGGCCGGCGATCACGCGGGGTCCCGCAGCTCGGCGGCGGTCAGGGTGACGCCGGCGAAGACGTACGCGTCGTTCCAGGCGAAGCGGCCGCCGAGAGACTCGAGGCCGGGGCGCCCGGCCGCCTGGTCCGCCGCCTGCGTCTTGAGGATCCTCGCCGTGAACGTCCCCGCTTCCGGCGCGAGGTCGATCTCCACGTCGTGGAAATCGAGGAAGGTCTTCATGAGAGGGTGGTAGCACTTGTAGGCGCTTTCCTTGGCGCTGAAGACGATCATGGTCCAGAGACCGGGCGGCAGGCCGGGCAGGGACTCGATCCGCCGCCGCTCGGCGGGGGTGCAGATGATGGAAGCGACGCGCCCCTCGAGCGGCCGCGCCCTCTCGACGTCGAAACCGACCCCGGCGATGTCTCCGCGCCGGGCGATCGCCACGCCGCAGTAGTCGCCGCAATGCGACAGGCTGCCGACGATCCCGGGGGGCCAGACGGGAGAGCGGTCCGGAGCGGCAACGAGCGGGAAGCCGCGGATTCCGAGACGCCCGAGCGCCGCACGGGCGCACACGCGCCCCGCGGTGAACTCGCGGCGGCGCTTGGCGATGGCGCGCGGCGACAGGCAGGCCTCTTCCTCGGGAAGGAGCGCCCCCGCCCACATCTCCGGCGTGGCCGCGAGCGTGAGGACGGGTGCTGAGAAGAGGGTCTCGATCACCCGGCTAGGTTATCTCCGTCCCGCCGAAATATCCGTGCAGCGCCTCGGGGATGGCGACGCCGCCGTCCTTGCGCTGGCCGTTCTCGAGGATGGCCACGAGCGTGCGGCCGACCGCAAGCCCCGAGCCGTTGAGGGTGTGCGCGAACTCCGCCTTCGCGCCTGGGCCGCGCCGGAACCGGATGGAGGCGCGACGCGCCTGGAAGTCGCCGCAGTTGGAGCAGGACGAGATCTCCCGGTAGGCCTTGAAGGAGGGCAGCCAGACCTCCAGGTCGTACGTCTTGGTCGAGGCGAACCCGATGTCGCCGGTGCACAGCGACACCACCCGGTACGGCAGGCCCAGGCGCTCCAGCACCGTCGCCGCGTCGCGCGTCAGGAGCTCGAGCGCCTCGAACGATTCCTCCGGCTTCGTGAACTTCACCAGCTCGACCTTGTTGAACTGATGCTGGCGGATCAGCCCCTTCACGTCCTTGCCGTACGAGCCCGCTTCGCTCCTGAAGCACGGCGTGAAGGCGGTGTAGGAGAGCGGCAGCCGCGCTCCATCGAGGAACTCCTCGCGGTGCAGGTTGGTGAGCGGCACCTCGGCGGTCGGGATCAGCCAATAGCCGGCCTTCTCCACACGGAACAGGTCGTCGGCGAACTTCGGCAGCTGCCCGGTGCCTGTCATCGCGGCGGTGTTGACCATGAGGGGCGGCAGGACCTCGGTGTAGCCGTGCTCGCGCGTGTGCAGGTCGAGCATGAAGTTGATCAGCGCGCGCTCCAGGCGGGCCCCCGCGCCGGTGTAGACGGCGAAGCGCGCGCCGGCGATCTTCGCGGCCCTCTCGAAGTCGAGAATCCCGAGACGGGTGCCGATCTCCCAGTGGGGCAGCGGCTCGAAGTCGAACGTCGCCGGCTTGCCCCAGCGGCGCACCTCGACGTTGTCGTCGCCGCTCCTTCCCTTCGGGACGCTCTCGTGCGGGACGTTCGGGAGGGTCAGGAGCCAGGACTCGAGCGACGCCTCGATCTCGGCGATCCGGGCGTCCAGCTCCTTGATCCGGTCCCCCCGCCGGCGCACCTCCTCGATGAGGCTCGCGGCGTCCTTGCGCTCTCTCTTGAGCGCGGCGATCTGCTCGGAGTCCTTGTTGCGGGCGGCCTTCAGCGTCTCGACCTCGCGCAGCGCCGTTCGCCGTGCCGTGTCGAGAGCGGAGAATTCGTCGAGCGAAATCCGCGCGCCGCGGTCCTGGAGCGCGCTCGCGAGAACATCGAGGTGCTCGCGAACCCACGTCATGTCGAGCATGGCGGCGAGTCTAATGTATGATGCGCGGGCATGGCAAGAACGCGCCGCGCGGACTACACGAGGAGCAACCGCATCCGCACGCTGCCGCTGAGCGATCCGGAAGAGGCGGCGTGGGCGTCGCAAAAACTCCTGAACGCGCGCGACGCCTTGAGCCGGCGGCTTCTCGGGTCGGAGCTCCTCTCGGTCCTTGCGGCTCAGACCGGCGTCGCCGTCCCCGAGCTGGTCGTGCCGGACGAGCACCAGCCGCACCGGCGCAGCGGCGGCCGCATCGTCTACAGTCTGCAGGGGGATTACCGGCGACGGCTGCCCTCCCCCGAGAACCCCCGCGTGGCGCGCGGCGGTCGGCCGCTCGGCCGCATCCGCGTCCCGAACCGCACGCCGGCGCGCGGTGATGTGGTCCGGCCGACCGCGTTCCTCAACACGCTGCTGCACGAGTTCTGCCACCATCACGACGGCGAGGCGCTCGGGCTCGTCCGGTCGTTCCACACCTCCGGCTTCTACGCGCGTCTGCGCCACCTGCGCGACCAGATCGAGGCGGGCGCGGGCGACGGCCTGCTCGAGGCGGACGGCGTGCCCCTCGCACGCCCCGCCGCCGCGGCCCGCCCGGAGCGCGAGGCGGATTCCCCGCTGCCGCTGTTCGACCGCCTCTGGTCTATAATCCGGCGGCTCTGAGGACACTGCGGCTCCCGGGAGCCGATCGAGAGGACCCTCCGCGTGACGACCCCCGCTCCGATCCGCAAGGCGGTGTTCCCCGCCGCCGGGCTGGGCACACGTTTCCTGCCCGCGACCAAGGCGCAGCCGAAGGAGATGCTGCCGCTGGTCGACAAGCCGATCATCCAGTACGTGGTCGAGGAGGCGGCGGCCTCCGGCATCGAGTCGATCATCATCGTCACCGGCCGGGGCAAGACCGCGATCGAGAACCACTTCGATGTGGCGTTCGAGCTGGAGCAGCTCCTCGAGCAGCGCCGCAAGGTCGACCTCCTGAAGGAAATCCGCTCGATCACCGACATGATCAACGTGTCGTACGTAAGGCAGAAGGAGCCGCTCGGGCTGGGGCACGCCATCCTGATGGCGCGCGATCTGGTGGGGGACGAGCCGTTCGCCGTGTTCCTGGGGGACGACGTCATCGAGGCCGAGGTCCCGGTGATGCGCCAGATGATCGACGTCTACCAGAAACTCCGCTGTCCGATCGTGGCGGTCGAGCGAGTCAGCCGCAAGCGCACGAGCGACTACGGCATCGTCGCCGCGCGGCCGGCGGGCAATCACCTGTACCAGGTCACCGACCTGGTGGAGAAGCCGAGCCCCGAAGAGGCGCCGTCCGACCTCGCGATCATCGGGCGCTACATCCTGACCCCGGACATCTTCAAGCACCTGGAGGCCACCGCCGCCGGGCGCGGCGGCGAGATCCAGCTGACCGACGGCCTGCGCTCGCTGCTGCGCCGGCGCCGGATCTACGCCTACCGTTTCAGCGGCCGGCGCTACGACACCGGGGACAAGCTCGGTTTCCTGAAGGCGACGGTCGAGTTCGCCCTGCGCCGGCCCGACCTGGGGGCCGCGTTCCGGGTCTATCTCAAGAACCTCGACCTCGGCGGCGCGCCCGCCTCCCCGAAGTCCGCGCGCCGGCGAAAGCGCGCAAGGTGAGGCGCGGTCGCATAGCACCGCGACCGAAGACGCGCGGCCACGCCCCCGAGAGGAGGCGCAGCGCGCGGGGGCTCGGCGCGCACCCGGAGAGACGCGTCCTGGCGCCCGGCCGCCGCGCCCTCCTGGGGCGCCGGCCGTCCGGTGCGCGCCGGGCCGCGGTCGTCCTGCCTCCGATCGTCAACCTGTTCGAGCGGCCCGATGCCGCGTCGCCGGTCGTCAGTCAGGCGACCCTGGGTGCGGGGGTCGCCGTCCTCGACGCGGCGCGCGGCTACGACCTGGTCGAGACCGCCGACCGCTATCGCGGCTGGATCCGCTCGGCCGCGCTCCGATCGATCCTCCCGCGCTCGGCCCCCTATCCCCGCCCCGATCGGGCCTGGCGCGTCGTGAACTTCATGTGCCAGATCTACCGGGACAGGGACGTGACCTCCGCCTCGCCGATCGCCACGGCGCCCCTGCTCGCGGTCGTCGAGGTCGTCGAGGATCGGCCGGAATGGAAGAGGGTCCGCCTTCCCGACGGCCGCCGCGGCTGGGTCCAGGGCGGGGACGTCGAGCCCGTGACGCGGCGGCTTCCCCCGGACCTCCTCGACGGCGCGGCCGTGGCCGCCACCGCGCTGCGCTTCCTGGGTCTCCCTTATCTCTGGGGCGGCACCACGCCGTTCGGCATCGACTGCTCCGGCCTCACGCAGCTGGTCTACAGGATGCACGGCCACCTTCTGCCGCGCGACGCCGATCTGCAGCACTCCCACACCGGGCTGCACGCCGTCGACCGGGCGGACCTCCGCTCCGGAGATCTCGTCTTCTTCGGCCCGGAC
Source organism: Candidatus Dormiibacterota bacterium (assembly GCA_035635555.1). Classification (NCBI taxonomy): domain Bacteria; kingdom Bacillati; phylum Candidatus Dormiibacterota; species Candidatus Dormiibacterota bacterium. The sequence goes on along the minus strand of DASQAT010000048.1, from coordinate 55,464 downwards.
GGGACAAGCATCACGCACGTCGGCATCGCGCTCGACCGCGACAGGTTCGTGAGCGCCACGACCTACCGCGCGCCGACGGTGCGCGTCGACCGGCTGGACGATCCCTACTGGGCGAGGCTGTACCGTGCGGCGCGCCGGCTCGGGAGTCGGGCCTGACGGGGAGGCTCAGTCCTTCTTCTCGGGCTTCGTCTTGGGCGTCTTGCTCGAGGTGTCGGTCTTGTCGGCCTTGTCGTCCTTGTCCTTCTTCTTCTCCGACTCGGAGTGGTCCGGCAGGCTCGAGGTGCTTCCCTTGCGCGGGTAGTCGGTGATGTAGAAGCCCGACCCCTTGAACTGGATGGCGGGCGACGACAGGAGCTTCTTCACCTTCTTCTTGCCGCACTTGGGACATTTCCTGACGATCGGATCGCTGTACTGCTGGATCCGCTCGAAGCGGTGATGACACGCCTCGCATTCGTACTCGTACAGCGGCACCGGATTCCTCCCGCCACACATCAAAGCGCGGCGGAAAATCCCGCCGCAGGCTCCAGGATTATAGGGCCAAATGTCCTATAATCGCCGCATGGCTCGACGGGCGACCGGCGTCCTCCCGGTCCTCGCGCTCCTCGTCACGGCCGGATCCTTCGTCGCTTCGGCGGATATCTCCCTGCCCGATCCGGGCGAGCGCTGGATCGAGGTGCGGACGGCCCATTTCACTCTGTTCAGCAACGCCTCCGACAACCGCACGAGGGAGATCGGCGGCAGCCTCGAGCGCTTCCGCGCGGCCCTGGCGCGGGTCGTCACCGGTCTCGAGGTCAACTCTCCGGTCCCGACCTGGGTGTACGTCTTCAAGAACGAAGCCTCCTTCAACCCGTACAAGAAGCGCGTCGGTCTAGGCCCGGCCAACGTCACCGGGGCGTTCGCCGGGCACCGCGACGGGAACTACGTCGCGCTCGACGCCAGCCCGGCGACCGATCCCTGGAGCGTCGTGTACCACGAGTACCTGCATTACTTCCTCAACAACAACTTCGAGGACATCCCGCTGTGGTTCAACGAAGGGATGGCCGAGTGCTACGGCACCTTCGCGGCCGACGCCGAGCACGTCGAGATCGGCCGGCCGATCGAGGAGCATCTCCGGCTGCTGCGGACCGGCACGTGGATCCCCCTCTCCGATCTCTTCGGCATCGACCCGGACTCGAAGGACTACAACGAGGGGGACCGCCAGGGGATGTTCTACGCCGAGTCCTGGGCCCTCGCGCACTACCTGGCGTGGGGCCGGACGGAGGAGAGATTCCGCGGGGTCGAGTTCCTGGCGCAGTTCCCGCCGCGCACCGGCCTCCGGGACGCGCTCAGGCCCCTGCTGGGGCCGGACTGGGGGGACCTCCAGACGAGGCTCGTCGCGTACGTGAAGCGCAACAAGATGACCTACAGCATCGTCGATCTCAAGGACCTCACGATCGAGCCCCAGTCGGAGCCCGCGGTGATGACCCGCGCGCAGACACTGTCGCGGCTCGGAGACTATCTCGTGCACAGTCAGACCGGCCGGGAGGCGGACGCCGAGGCGCACTTTCAGGCGGCGATCCGGGCCGATCCCTCCCTGGCCTCCGCCTACACCGGGCTGGGATACCTGCGCGATCTGCAGAAGCGGCGCCAGGAGGCGACCGCCGCGTACGAGAAGGCGCTTGCGCTGGCGCCCCACGATGCGCTGACGATGTTCCTCTACGCGGAAAGCCTCATGGATCGCTTCATGCCCCCGGGCACGATCACACGCCGCTCGGCGGCCGAGGGACCTCCGCCCGATCTGGCCCGGGCGCGCGACCTGTACCGCGCCAGCATCAGGCTGCGTCCGGAGGTCGCCGAGGCCTACGCCGGCTTCGGCGGAACCTTCACGCTCGACGATGCCAGCCCGAAGGAGGGGATCGGGGCGCTCGAGAAGGCCCGGCGGATGCTGCCGTCGCGCATGGACGTCGCGCTGAACCTCGCGGGGCTTTATGCCCGGAACGGCGAGCGCTCCAAGGCGCAGGAGATCGTCGAGCGGGTTCTGCGCCGCTCCGGAAACCGCCAGACGATCGAGACCGGCGAGGAGATCCTCCTGGAATCCGATCTGAAGCGCGCCGAGGGGCTCGTCAACTCCGGGGACATCGACGCCGGGATCGCGATCATCAGGGACGTCCAGGCGAAGACGCAGAACGCCGCTCTCAAGCGTCAGCTCGGCGAGCACCTGGAGCGCATCGAGGAGACGCGGACCTTCAACCGCCAGGTCGAGACATTCAACCGCGCGGTCGATCTGGCGAACCGGAAGGACTACCGGAAGGCCGCGGCGCTTCTGGAGACGCTCGCCGGCGAAGCGAAGGACCCGAAGCTTCTGCAGCAGACGGAGACGCTGCTGAAGCGCGTCCGGCAGGAGATCGCGGCCGGGACGAAGCGCTGATCCGGGGCGCTTCTGGCTCCGCCCGCGTGCGCGTATAATTCGCCTCCATGGACAAGATCCGCATCCAGGGCCCGTGCCGGCTGAGGGGAACGGTCCGGGCCAGCGGCGCCAAGAACGCCGTGCTTCCCGAGATGGCGGCGACGCTTCTCTTGGAAGGACCGGTCACGCTGCGCAACGTCCCCGTGGTGCGCGACGTCCAGACCATGGTCAAGGTCCTGCGCCATCTCGGCGTACGGTCGCTGAAGCTGGAGGGGAACAGCCTGAGCGCCGAGGGGGGCGCCGCGGGAGATCCGGAGGCGCCGTACGACCTCGTCCGGACCATGCGCGCGTCGATCCTGGTCCTCGGCCCGCTCCTGGCGCGTCTCGGACGGGCGAAGGTGTCCCTCCCCGGGGGCTGCGCGATCGGGGCGCGGCCGATCGACTACCACATCGAGGCGCTGCGCCGGATGGGGGCCGACGTCGCCATCGAGCACGGCTATGTCGTCGCCTCGTGCCGGCGGCTCAAGGGGGCGGAGATCGTCTTCGACGATCGCACCGTCACCGGGACCGAGAACATCATGATGGCCGCCACTCTCGCTGAGGGGCGGACGGTCCTCGAGAATTGCGCCCTGGAGCCGGAGGTCGTCGATCTGGCCCGCTTCCTGAACGCCTGCGGGGCGCGCATCGACGGGGCGGGCACGGGCCGCATCGTCGTCGAGGGGGTGGCGCGGCTGCGCGGCACCGCCCACACCGTCATCCCCGACCGCATCGAGACCGGCACCTTCCTGATGGCGGCGGCGGCCACGCGGAGCGGCATCCGGATCGAGCAGTGCGACCCGTCGCACCTCGAAGCGGTCCTCGACAAGCTGCAGGAGTGCGGCGTCGTCCTGCGCCGGGGGCCCGACAGCATCACCGTCGAGCCGGACGGAGCCCTGCGCGGCGCCAACGTCACGACCCGCCCCTACCCCGATTTCCCGACCGATCTGCAGGCGCAGTTCATGGCGCTGGCGGCACGGGCAGAGGGGGTGTCGATCGTCACCGAGACGGTGTTCGAGAACCGTTTCATGCACGTGGGCGAGCTGCGCCGCATGGGGGCGCGTATCGTGGAGGACGGCCAGACCGCCATCGTCGCCGGGCCGGCGCCGCTCTCGGGCGCGCAGGTCATGGCGAGCGATCTGCGCGCCTCGGCCTGCCTGATCGTCGCCGGTCTCTCGGCCGAGGGGGAGACGACGATCCACCGCGCCTACCACATCGACCGAGGGTACGAGAAGGTGGAGACGAAGTTCCAGGGGCTCGGCGCGCGCATCGAGAGGATCTCGTAGCGCCGGGCACCCGCCGGGAGGACAGCGATGGCCGATTGTCTCTTCTGCAAGATTGCGCGCAAGGAAATCCCCGCGAAGATCGTCTACGACGACCGGCAGGTCGTGGCGTTCGAGGACATCCATCCCCAGGCCCCGACGCACACGCTGGTGATCTCGAAGAGCCACTTCGCGACGCTGAACGACGTCGGCGCCGAGCAGGAAGGGCTTTTGGGGCACATGATGCTGGTCGCCGCGCGGGTGGCCAAGGACAAGGGTCTGCACACCGAGGGGTACCGCCTGGTCGCCAACTGCCTGGAGGGGGCCGGACAGTCGGTGTTCCACATCCACCTGCACCTGCTCGGCGGCCGCCGCTTTACCTGGCCGCCCGGATGAACGAGGACGGTCCTCCCGCGGCCGGAGCGCCGCGCACGTTCCGCCGGACCGCAGGGACGCGACTGCTCAGCGCCGCCTGCGCCCTCCTGTTCGTGGCCGCGACGATCTCCGTCGCCGCGGCCTCCGGGATCACCGCCGGGTTCTTCGTCCTGTCCGGGCTGTCTCTCCTGAGCCTGGCGAACGCCCTGGGGGCGTGGGCGGACCGCTACTCGCTGGGCGCCGCCGGCATCGAGTACCGGAACACGCTCCTGGCGTTGTTCGGCGCCCGGCCCCGTCTGGTGCGGTGGGACGAGGTCGTGCAGGTGCGCGAGCACCGCGCGCTGCGGCTCGGCCGCCTCGAGCCGCGGGCCAGCGCGGTATTCCTGGTCCTGCGTTCCGGCCGCCGGGTCGTCCTCGACTCGCTCGCCGACTTCGACGAAGTCCTGGGAACGGTGCGCCGCTATCACGCCGCCGATCGGGCCGGGCGCTGATTCCGCGGAACGCCCGTCAGTACCCCGCCTGCTTGTCGACTTCGTTGATGAGAGGCTCGCCCGCGAGGTAGCGCTTCAAGTTATTGAGGAAGATCTCGGCGGATCGCCCCATGTACTGCGGGTGGGTGCCGGCGATGTGCGGCGTCATCACCACCTGGGGCAGCCGCCACAGGGGGCTCGAGGGGGGGAGCGGCTCGGCGGCGTACACGTCCAGTCCGGCGCCGGCGATCCAGCCTTCGCGCAGCGCGCGGACCAGGGCGGATTCCTGCACCAGCTCACCGCGCCCGATGTTGATGAGGCAGGCCGTGTGCTTCATCCGCTTCAGCTGCCGCTCGCCGATCATCCCCTTGGTGTCGCGCGTCAGCGGCACCGCCAGCACCAGGACGTCGCTTGCGCGGATGAGCGCCTCCTCCTTCCCCGCCGCGAGCAGGCGGTCGACATAGTCCGGCTTGGCGCGCGGGGTTCGGACGAGCCCCCAGACGGTCATCCCCAGGGCGCGGGCGCGCACCGCGAGCTCCCGGCCGATGTCCCCCAGGCCGAGGATGCCCAGGACCTGGCCGTGCAGCTCCTGAACCGGCGGTCTGCGGCCCCAGATCTCGTGCTGCGCCCACCGGCTCTCCCCCTGGGCCCGCACCGAGTCGGCGATGCCGCGCGTCATCGACAGGATGAGACCCAGCGTGTGCTCCGCCACGGCGACGGAGTTCACGCCGCGCGACGAGGTGATGCGGATGGGACTCTTCACCAGCTCGGGGCTCAGGACCCGGTCGACCCCGGCCAGAGGCGTGTGCATCCAGCGCAGCGTGTCGGCCTTGTCCACGTGCCGCCGCGCGATCCCCCAGGCGAACAGCACCTCGGCCCCCGGCAGGACGCGCACGAACGCGTCTTCGTTCATCGGCAGGTCGATCTGGAAGGACTTCAGGGCCCGGCGCCTGATGGTCTCCAGGCACCCCTCCGGCAGCATCCAGATCGGCTGGCGGTGAGGCAGGTAGATGACGAGACGGCGCTGTCGCGCGGGCATGCCTGGATTCCTCCCGGTCAAACGGGCGACATTCTACGCTAACGGCCCGGAGCTTCGGGAGTTGATGCCAGCCGCCGGGCGACCTCTTCGATCACGCGGACCACCGGACCATCGACGTAGCCGGGCGCCGGCACGGCATCCCCCCACACCACCCCCGGCGGGTAGACCGCCACGGTGTCCCAGACGATTCCGTCCTGCTCGGGGGGATCGGCCCCCTCTCCACCCGCGCGGCCGGCCTCGAGGACGCGCAGGAGCCCGGCCGACACCAGGCGCCCCCGATCCCAGAAATGCCGCGCCCGCGGATCGGCGACGCGCGCGAGGACGCTCGGGAGCGGCGGCGACAGGTCGGTCGCCAGCACCGGCTCCCAGACGAGGAAGACACGCAGCGACCCCCCCGGCGTCCGCCGCAGCACGTCCCCGATCGCGGAGGCCCCCCCCACGCAGATCGGTCAGGTCGGCGACAGCAAGAGCACCACACGCGTCCCCCCCGCCGCCGCATTGAAGTCATCCCGCAGGGCGTTGATGTTCCCCGCGTCCAGGTGAACGAGGCTCGGCCGACCGGGCGCACTCCGAGGCGCAAAGTAGAAGTACGCGCCGATGGCGAGGAGCGCGAGTATTCCCGTCGCCAAGGAGACGACGAGCGTCTTCGTGCGAGGAGCGGTCATAGTCCGGGATTGTACCGTCGATCTCAAGGGGGAGCGGGCCGCAGCCCGCCCGCGCGGCCGTGTGAGACCTCGCGCCGGGGCCCCGCCGCGCGGAGTTCGCGCGGTGGGCGGCGCGAGGCGAACCGAGGGGAGGCTTGCGCGAGCAAGCCGGACCCGTGCCGCGCGGGCGGGCTGCGGCCCGCTCCCCCGCGTTGACAGCGAGCAACACGTGCCCTAAGATCGCAGGTTCCACAAGAGGGCCCCAAGCACCGCCATGTCCGTAGATTCCATAGTCATCAAGGGCGCGGCCGAGCACAACCTCAAGCACATCGACCTCGTGCTGCCGCGCAACCGCCTGATCGTCCTGACCGGCCTGTCCGGCTCGGGGAAGTCGTCGCTCGCCTTCGACACGATCTACGCCGAGGGGCAGCGCCGCTACGTCGAGTCGCTCTCCGCCTACGCCCGGCAGTTCCTGGAGATGATGGAGAAGCCGGAGGTCGAGTCGATCGAGGGGCTCTCCCCCGCCATCTCGATCGAGCAGAAGACCACGTCGCGCAACCCGCGCTCGACCGTCGGCACCGTCACCGAGATCTACGACTACCTGCGCCTGCTGTTCGCGCGCATCGGCGTCCCCTACTGCCACAAGTGCGACCGGCCGATCACGCGCCAGACGGTGCAGCAGATCGTCGACAAGATCCTGGAACTGCCGGAAGGCAGTCGCCTCCAGGTCCTGGCGCCGATCGTGCGCGGGCGCAAGGGGGAGTACCGCAAGCAGCTGGTCGAGGCGACGCGGAAGGGGTTCGTCCGGGCGCGCGTGGACGGGCACGTCATGGAGATCGCCGACGGCATCCCGATGGACAAGAAGAAGAAACACTCCGTCGACATCGTCGTCGACCGGCTGGTGCTGAAGCCGGACGTGAAGAACCGCCTCACCGATTCGATCGAGACGTCGCTCAAGATCGCCGAGGGGCTGGTGACGATCAACATCCTGGGGGAGAAGGGCGGGCGCGACCTGCTGTTCTCGGACCAGATGGCCTGCATCAACTGCGGCTCGTCCCTGACCGAGCTCGCTCCCCGGATGTTCTCCTTCAACTCCCCCTACGGCGCCTGCCCGTCGTGCGACGGTCTGGGGGCGCACCTCGAGATCGACCCGGCCAAGATCATCACCAACCCGAGCGTGTCCGTGAAGGAGGGGGCGATCGAGGGGACCTGGGGATACGGCAAGTCGATGCTGCACATGGCGGCGGACGCCGTCGCCAAGAAGATGCGCCTGGACCCCGCGCAGCCGTTCGCCAGGCTGCCGAAGGAGGCGCAGCGCATCCTGCTGTACGGAAGCGGCGACCAGGAGTTCGATTTCGAGTACCTCGAGGGGCGCAACCGTTACTACTTCCGCAAGGCCTTCGAGGGGGTCATCCCGGCGATGATGCGGCGCTACAAGGGGAGCGAGTCGTCGCATCTGCGCGAGGAGATCGAGCGCTACATGTCGCTCGAGCCGTGCGGGGCGTGCGAGGGGGCGCGTCTCAAGCCGGAGTCGCTGGCGGTCAGGGTCGCCGGCCACAACATCGCCCACTACACCGGTCTGACGATCAAGCACGCGGTGAAGGCGTTCGACGATCTGAGCCTGTCCGACAAGGACCGGCAGATCGCCCACCAGGTCCTGAAGGAGGTCAAGGAGCGGCTGGGCTTCCTGCTGAACGTCGGCCTGGGCTACCTGACTCTGTCGCGCACTGCCGCGACGCTGTCGGGGGGGGAGGGGCAGCGCATCCGGCTGGCGACTCAGATCGGCAGCCGTCTCACCGGTGTGCTGTACGTCCTGGACGAGCCGTCGATCGGCCTGCACCAGCGCGACAACCGCAAGCTGCTCGACACGCTGTGCGCCATGCGCGACCTGGGGAACACCGTCATCGTGGTCGAGCACGACGAGGAGACGATCCGCTCGGCCGACCACGTCGTCGATCTCGGCCCCGGCGCGGGTGAGGACGGCGGGCGCGTCGTGGCTCAGGGAGTGCCGGAGGAGATCGCGCGGCACCCCGCGTCGCTGACGGGGCAGTATCTCTCCGGCCGCAGGGCCATCCCGATCCCCGAGCGCCGCCGCCTCCCGCAGAACGGCAAGGGGGACAAGGGCTGGCTGACGGTGCAGGGAGCGCAGGAGAACAATCTCAAGAGCATCGACGCCCGCTTCCCTCTCCGTCTGTTCACCTGCGTGTGCGGCGTGTCCGGCTCGGGCAAGAGCACGCTCGTCAACGAGACGCTCTACAAGGCCCTGGCGCGCTCGGTCTACCGCACGCCGATGCGACCCGGAAGGCACAGGGGGCTTCTGGGCGTGAAGGAGATCGACAAGGTCATCGACATCGACCAGTCCCCCATCGGCCGCACACCGCGGAGCAACCCGGCGACCTACACCGGCCTGTTCACGCCGATCCGCGACCTGTTCTCATCGGTCCCCGAGTCGCGCATGCGCGGCTACCGCCCGGGCCGCTTCTCGTTCAACGTCAAGGGAGGCCGCTGCGAGGCGTGCGAGGGGGACGGCATCATCAAGATCGAGATGCACTTCCTGCCCGACGTGTACGTGACCTGCGAGGCCTGCAAGGGGCGGCGCTACAACCGCGAGACCCTGGAGGTCCTGTACAAGGGGAAGAGCATCGCGGACGTCCTGGAGATGTCGGTGAAGGAGGCGCTGCACTTCTTCGAGAACCTCCCGTTCATCCATCGCAAGCTCGAGACCCTCGACGCCGTCGGATTGTCGTACATCAAGCTCGGCCAGTCGGCCACGACCCTGTCGGGAGGCGAGGCGCAGCGCATCAAGCTGTCGAAGGAGCTGAGCCGCCGCGCCACCGGGCGGACGGTCTACATCCTCGACGAGCCGACCACGGGCCTGCACTTCGAGGACATCCGCCGCCTGCTCGAAGTCCTCAACCAGCTCGTGGACGCCGGCAACACGGTCATCGTCATCGAGCACAACCTCGACGTGATCAAGACCGCCGACTGGATCCTCGACCTGGGTCCCGAGGGGGGGGACGAGGGGGGGTTCATCATCGCCGAGGGGCCGCCGGAGGAGATCGCAGGTAACACAAAGTCGCACACCGGCGCCTTCCTCAAGCGTATCTTCGCCCGGGCGCAGCGCGCCCAGTCCGCTCCCGGCGTGGCGCGCGCCGAGGGCGCCGCCGCCCGGGCATGAGGCGCCCGGCCCGGGCCTCCGCGTCAACGACGCGGAGCGCGCAGCCGACGCGGCTCGTCGTCCGTTCCCTCACCCCGTCGCGCTGGCCGGACCTCGTCCGCCTGTTCGGGCCGCGCGGCGCGAGCGGCGGCTGCTGGTGCATGTACTGGAGGCGGAAGCGATCCGAGTACGTGCGCGGGAAGGGGGCGGACAACCGGGCCGCGTTCCGGAAGGTCGTCGCGGCGGGCGAGGCGCCGGGCCTCCTCTCCTACGACGGGCGCAGGCCGGTCGCCTGGTGCGCTGTCGCGCCGCGCGCCGTGTACCCCGTCCTCGCGAACTCGCGCATCCTCGCCCCGGTCGACGAGCGGCCGGTGTGGTCGATCACCTGCTTCTACGTCCACCGGGACTATCGTCGCGCCGGCGTCACCGTCCCGCTCCTGCATGCAGCGGTCGAACATGTCAGGAAGCGGGGCGGCAGCGTCGTCGAGGGATACCCGATCGATCCGGGAGCGTCGCCGTTCCCTTCGGCCTTCGCCTGGACCGGGCTGGTCTCCGCGTTCCGGAAGGCCGGCTTCAAGGAAGTCGCGCGCCGCAGCGCAACGCGGCCGATCATGCGGATCCGGATCGCCTGAGAGGGCCCCGGTGCTCAGCCCCCCGCCGCCCCCTGCCCCGATTCCACCTTGTAGCTGACGCTGTCGGACTGGCCGGCCTCGTCGACCACGACGAGCCGGTGCTCTCCCGGGACCAGGGGGAGGAACAGGGCCGCTCCGGGGGCGCCGCGGGCCACCAGCCGGCCGTCCTGGTACCAGAACAGGCTCCGGGGGCGGGTGTCGGCGCCGCCGTCGGCTCGTGCGACGAGCGCGATCTTCTGGTACTCGGCCGGGGCGTCGCGCCGCAGGCGATAGGGAGTCGAGGGGTCGGGCGAGACGACCTGCGGCGGGCCGACCGGCGTCGCTCCCAGGCAGGTCGCGCTGGCCCTCGGCACGCGGCTCACGCTCTGACCCTGGCCGCGCCAGAAGGCGATCAGCTCCGCGGGGTAGACTTCCAGGATTTCGGCCCGGTGCGGGTGGCTCGCGAGGCAGTCGCCCGAGAGCAGGTCGCCGGTGCGCGCGTCGACGAAGGCGCGGCGATGGTAGGTGCACATCGGGAGGCGGCTCCGGCCGCGCAGGTAGTCGACCCAGACGCGCTCCGGACAGTCGGGGCCGGCTCGCTCGTGGCTGAGGGCGCACACCTCCATCCTGCCGATGAGGATGTCCTGGTCGCGCGCCAGGGCGGACGCCGGCCCGCCGCTCTCGATCGCGCGCACCAGATCGAAGAACAACGGCGCGGCGTGACGCGAGCCGGAGATTCCCTTGGAGGGCGCGCCGTCGAAGTTGCCGACCCAGACTCCGATCGTGTAGCGCGCGGTGAACCCGACCGCCCAGGCGTCGCGGTGCCCGTACGACGTCCCCGTCTTCCAGGCGACCGAGGGATCGGCGCGTGTCAGGTCCCAGGCGTGCGGCAGGTCGGGGCGCTCGATCCCGGTCAGCATCTCGGAGACCAGAAAGGCCGTCTCGCGCGACAGCAGGCGCTCGCCGCGCGGGGCCGCGGCGCTCTCGTCCTCGCGCTCCAGGACCTCGACCGGCCGGTGCAGGCCGTCCTCGGCCAGCGTGGCGTACAGGTCCACCAGGTCGAGAAGCCTGACTTCCCCCGCGCCCAGGATCAGCGGCAGACCGTAGGCGGAGGCGGGCCGGTCGAGTGTCGTCAGGCCGCCGGTCCTCAGAAGTCTGAGGAAACGCTCGACGCCGATCTGGGACAGGACGCGCACCGCCGGACTGTTGAGGGACTGCGTGAGCGCCTCGTGCACGCTCACCCGCCCGCGGTAGGTGCCGTCGTAGTTCTCCGCCAGGTATCCGGAGAAATCGGTCGGGACGTCCAGGACGTACGAGTCGGGGACCAGCGTGCCGTCATCGAGCGCCATGCCGTACAGGAAGGGCTTGAGCGTGGAGCCGGGCGAGCGGGGCGCCAGGGCGCCGTTCACCTGTCCCTGGCGCTCGGTGTCGAAGAAGTCGGCCGATCCGACCATCGCCCGCAGGGAGCGGCCGCGGTTCTCGATCACCACGACCGCGGCGTTGCCGATCCCGGCTCCCCGCAGATCGGCCACGCGGCGCTCGACCACCTGCTCGGCGATCCTCTGCAGGCGGCCGTCGATCGTCGTGCGCAGGACGCGCTCCGTCCGTCCCCCGGCGGCCGGCCCCGCGAGCGTGTCGGCGACGTAGCGCGCGAAGTGCGGGGCCAGGAACGGCGGCGGGCGCTTCTCCGACGGGAGCGGCTGGCGCAGGGCGTCGCGCGCCTCCGCCTCGGTGATCGTCCGGCGCGAGCGCAACGCCTGCACGACCGAGCGGCGAGCCGTCTCGGCCGCGTCGAGGTTGCGCGTCGGGTCGAAGCGGCTGGGGGAGCGCGGCAGGGCGGTGAGGAGGGTGATCTCGCCGAGCGACAGCTGCGCCGGACGCTTGCCGAAATAGAAATATGAGGCGGCGCCGATCCCCTCGAGATTGCCGCCGTAGGGGGCCAGGTTGAGGTAGAACTCGATCATCTCGGACCGGGAGAAGTGCCATTCGAGCTGCACCGCCCGGAACGACTCGCGCACCTTCGCCCACAGCGTCCGCTCCTTCGGCTCGGTCAGCCGCGCGATCTGCATCGGCAGGGTCGATGCCCCCGAGAGGACGCGCCCGGCGCGCAGGTTGGCGACCGCGGCCCGGGCCACGGCGAGCGGGTTCACACCGGGATGGAAGTAGAACCAGCGGTCCTCGCTCGAGACCAGCGCCCGCACCAGAAGGGGCGGCAGGTCCCGGTAACGCACCGGCAGGCGCCACTTCTCGTCCGGCGGGAGGAAGAACGCGAGCGGCCTCCCTTCCCGGTCGGCCACGACGGTGGCGGGCTCCCGGTGCAGGAGCGCGATCGGGAAAGGAAAGAGCGCGTCGAGGCAGAGGAAGGCGAGAAAACAGCCGCCGATCGTCCACGCCAGGAGCCGCACCCTGCCGCGCAGCACGCTACTTGGCCTCCCTCGTCTTCACGGTGATCTGCCCGCGCGGGCCGGTGGCGCTCAGCGCAGGGTTGTACATCGCCTCGGCCTGCAGCGGCGGCAGCCGGAAAGTCCCCGGCGTGACGGCGCGCAGCAGGGCGTAGCCGGTCTGCCACTGTCCCGCGTTGTACAGGTTGACGAACAGGAGGACGCGGTCGTCGCGCAGGTCGAGATACGAAGGCGAGAGATCGGACGGGGCGCCGCCCGCCACCGCCTCGGTCGTCTGCAGGCGAGGGTTCTCGACCTCGAGACCGGAGGGAAGCATGTTGGTGACCACGACGTTGCTCACCGGGCCGTTCAGGGGGCGCACGCGCACCTTGACGATCAGCAGGTCCCCCTGCTTGAGGTTGTCCAGGTCGATGCCGCGTCCGTCGCGATCGGTGAACGTGCGCTCGATCTCGAGCCCGGCGTTGTCCGGCTTGAACGCGGTGTCGGTCGGCACGCCGCGCGTGAGCAGGTTGAAATACGCCGAGCCGGCCTCGTAGGGCCCGCTCATCTCGACGCGCAGAGGCTCCGTGCCCGTGATCCCCGGGAACACGGCCGGCTCGCTGGTGAAGGTCCCGATCTTGTGGCTCCCCGCGAACACGGCGCCGGAATAGGCCGGCTTCCGGGCCTGCTGCCGGAAGAACTGGCCGAGCGCGAGGAGGGAGAAGGAGGTCTCCTGGGTGGTCCAGTAATAGTCCGCCTTGGTCTCGCGGGCGAGGCGGTCGACGACACCGGGCAGGCGCGGGTCGGAGGGGCGCGCCTCCACCAGGGCCAGGAGCATCAGCGCCAGATTGCGCACCGTCGAGTTGAAGTTCTCCCCCGTCTGCCTTTCGATCTTCGCCACCTCGCCGACCTGCGAAGCCAGCGCCTCGACCGCCTCGGGGTTCCCGGCGAAGGCGTAGGCGGCCGCCAGGAGGGCGCGCGATTCCGAGGTGAGCTTGGCGTTCTGGCGCTCGCGCAGGAAGTCCATCGTCCCGAGGTCGGCTTTGGAGGCGCGCGCCAGGACGTACAGCGCGTAGGCGGTCTCCTGCAGCTCGTCCGAGCCGTACTCCTGCTTCGCCTGGGTGTGCGACGCGAGGTACTTGAGGGCGTTCGTCAGCATGTAGTCGGGGACCTCGTAGCCGGCGCGCTTCGCCTCGATCAGGAAGTGGGTGGCGTAGACCGTGCCCCACGGATGCGGCAGGGTGCCCCCGGGCCAGAGGGTGAACGACCCATCGACGAGCTGCATGGTCGCGACCCGCCGGATGCCGTGCTGGACGAAGACCGCCGGGCTCGGCTTCCCCTTGCCGAACATCTCCGGGGTGAGCTGGCGCGCCAGGTCCTCCAGGTAGATCAACGGGAACGCGGTGGACACCGTCTGCTCGATGCAGCCATAGGGGTAGTGCAGCAGGTACTCGAGCTTCCCCGAGAACTGCAGCAGCGGCACCGGCCCGATCCGAAGCGTGCGCCGCAGCGTCCCGGGGCGGGCCCAGGCGCTGTCCTCGATCGGAAGGGACATCGTCTTCTCCTGGAACGCCCCGGCGCTCTCGCGCGTGCGGGCCGGGAGATCGGGGCGGACCGGCAGGTCGGCCGTGGCGTGGATGCTCTGCTGGTTCCCCTCGGCCGTGACCTCGAAGTGGACGTCCCCGCCGTTCTCGCCCGTCTTAGCCGGGAAGTAGACCAGCCTCTCCGCACCGTTCGGGACGTCGATCGAAAGCACCTTCCCCTGCGGCAGATCGACCGGCCCGGTGACCGCCAGCGTCACCTTGAAGGGGGCGTCCCTCCCCGTATCGTTCCGCACGCTCACCGGGATCTGGAACGTCTCGTCGAGCGACAGGAAGCGCGGGAAGGTCGGCTGCACGACGATCGGATCGCGCACGCGCACCATGTGGTCGGCCGAGCCGAACCGGCGGCCGCGCGACGACACCACCATCACGCGCAGCGCCCCCTGGAACTCGGGCAGCTTGAAGCTGACGGCCGCATCCCCCTGTCCGTCCGTTTCGACGACCCCGGACCACAGGGCGACCGGCTTGACGCGGCGCATCCCCTCGGTGCGCACGAACTGCCCCACGCCGGCCTCGGCCTCGCCGCCGCCGGCCGGCGATTTCCCCTCCGGCTTGACCTCCGGAAGGAGCATCGTGAAGGTGTCGTACGACACCACTCCGAGCGCCAGCTTCCGGTAGAAGTGCGCGAACGGATCCGGCGTGGGCTGGGCGACGAGCTGCAGGATCCCTTCGTCCACCGCCGCCACCGTCAACGTCGCTCCCGGGTCCGCCTTGACCTTGATGCCGAGCGTCGTCTCGCTGCGCACCTGGTCCGGCGCCGACACGGTGAGGAGCTGGCGGTTCGAGGTACGGTCTACGCCGATCGGCACGGCCCCGAACGCCCGGCCCGCCGATCCGACCTCCAGGTCCCCAACGGCCCGCACCAGGGTCGCCGTGACGTAGGCGTTGGGCCGGTACTCCTCCCGCACCGGCACCTCGATCTTCGCGGTGTTGCCGCTCAGCATCTGGACCGAGGTGTAGAACACGCGGTCCCGCTCCACCGTCAGGAGCAGCTTTCCGGCGAACGGCGCCTTGACCAGGACGCTGGCGCTCTCGCCGGGCTGGTACTCGTCCTTGTCGAGCTGCAGCTCGACGCGAGCCGGGTTCTCGATCGCCCACGGCGCGTAGCCGTACTCCGCGGCGTAGAACGACTCTTCGGTGGAGGCCTGCGTGTCGGGATCGGTGAGAACGACGCGATACGATCCGGAAGACGGGACCAGGAACGTCACCGTCCCCCGCCCCTTGCCGGCGGCGACCGCGCGGCTGTCGATCAGGACCGGCTCGCGGCTCGACTCGTAGCGGAACGTCCCGTTCGGAGTGCGTCGCAGGACGGTGTGCCAGCGGTCCTGGAGCAGCTCGGCGCGCAGCCCTCCCGAGGGACGCTCCTTCCCTGTCGTATCGACCGCCACGTACTCGAAGGACGATTCGTGCCCGGGGGTCGCGTACCCCTTGTCGAGGCGCCGCACGCCGACGTAGTAAGGGTACGGGTGCAGGCGGACCTTCTGCATCGCGAACACGCCGCGTCCCCCCTTCTCCGAGACGCGCGCCGTGACCTCCGCCTCGAGCGACGCCGGGACGGCGGCCCCCTCGGGCACGCGGACGCTGAAGCGCTTGCGTCCCTTGTCGTCGAGCGTCGTGTCCTGCTCGAGGATCTCGCGCGCCGCCAGCATGCGCTGGGTGTTCCTGAAGGTGAACTCCTTGAACCCGGAAGGCGTGAAATCGGCGTCCATCACGCGCACGCGGGTCTCGACCGGCAGATCTGCGGCGGGCGGGCCGAACAGGTAGGCGCCGACAACGTCGTAGGCCAGGTCCTCCCCCGGACCGACGTCCTTCTTGACGGGCGCGATCTCGACCTTGATCCGGTCCGGGACGAACTCCTCCACCTGGAACAGGTAGCGTCCGATGGTTTCGTTCGCGACCATCAGCTCAAGGCTGTGTTTGCCGGTGAGCGTCTCCGCGGGCACCTCCATGGTGAACTCTGCGATGCCGCGCTTGTCGGTGCGCAACGCCAGGGTCTCGCGCTCGCGCCCCTGAGGATCGCGACGCCGAAGCGAGACCGGCATGGGGGGCGGCGCGTTGAGATCCGCGTCGCGCACCACCGCGACCCCCTTCAGCGTCTCCCCGGGTCTGTAGAGGTCGCGCTCGCCGTACAGGTAGGCTGTGTACCCGGTCGCCCCTCCCTGCGCCCCGCTCGTGTCGAGTCCGGTGAGATCGACGCGCATCTGGCCGGGGAGCAGGAAGCTGAAGTCCTTTCCCGATTCGACGGTCACGAGGTAGGGAGGGGACTTCTTCAGACGATCGCGCAACCCCGAGATGCGGAACACGCCGGTCCCGTCGGTGCGCCCCTCGGCCAGCGTCTGGTTCTGATCGCTGATCACCCGGACCAGGGCGTTCGACACCGGCGACAGGTCCTTGAAGGAGGAGACCCAGACGATGAAACCGTCGTCGTACTGCTTGGCGACCAGCCCCAGGTCGGTGAGGAGCACGAGACGCTGCTCGGCCTGTCCCGAGTACCCCCCGTAGCCGCCGCCGCCTTCCCCTTCGTCGTCCCCTTCATCGTCCCCCTCGTCCCCTCCGGCCCTGCCGCCGCCGACGCCCCCCGCGCCGCCCGTCGCGATCACGCGGTACAGCCCCGGCTCGGTTTCCTTGAGGATCTTGTCGATCTGCAGCGGGGTCACGACGCGCGTGTTCGCCGCGCCGTGGATCGGCATGTCCTTCTCGACGAGCCGGTCGCCGAGCAGCCGCGCCACGCGCTGCGGGTAGTAGGTGCTTCCCTGATAGGAGTAGGCGAAGTACTGGAACAGGAAGAAAAGGTTGTTCAGGTAAATGCGGTCGACCGCGACGTGCATCCCGGGCACGTTGATCGACTCGATCGCCACGGTGCGGTAGCCGGTCCGCGACAGGAACATCCCCTCGCTCTGGAAGACGAGGGAGGGAGCGAGATTGGGGACGCTCAGCTGGTTCGACCAGTCCTCCTTGAGGACCGCGTCGTCCACCGCCGGCAGCCCTTTTCCGACCCTGAGCGTGTAGGTCTGGCCCGGCCGGAACGGGCCGGTCAGGGACAGCACGTTGCGATCGACGCTCAGGCGCACCTTCACGTCGGGATCGATCTTGACGTAGGTCGAGGCGACACCGGCGTTCACGGGCGAGGACAGGTCGAGCCGGAACGTGGTCTCCTTCTCTCCCGCGTCGATCTTCACGGTGCGCACCGTCAGCGTCACGTTCGACCCGATGATGAGCTCGCGCACGAAATCGTCCCCGAGGGTGACGTTGCCGCCGAGCGGTGTCAGGTCCTTCGCCACGACCAGGCGCAGGGTGCGCTCGCTCTTCTGCTTGGCGAACGGAGGCGTCCGGAAGCCGAACACGTTCGATTCGTAGGAGGTCTCCAGCTCGACGTCGATCGGCGCCGACTGGCCTTTCAGCGGATCGATGACCTTGAACTTCGCGAGCAGGATGCGCGGATCGACCGGGTAGTTGAAGCGCACGGTGCCGCGCAGCAGGGTCTCGTTCTTCCCCGCCAGCCCCTGCTCCTCGCGGACGTCGAGCTGCTCGACGAGGAACCGGTCGGTCTTGGCCGTGACCTTGCGATCCCCCTGCAGACGGTAACCGGCCGGGATCACGACCTTGGGGATCAGGGTGATGGTGAACTCCGTCGCGATCGGCAGCCGGTCGGAGGTCTCGAAGCGCAGGACGCTGTGGTCGCGCCAGCGCCAGACGCCGGCCAGCGGCGGGTCGATCTTCGCCGGCGGCGGATCGAGGGCCGCCCCCTCATGCCCCTCGCCGATCGGCATGTCGAAGAGGACGTCGATGAACCGCCGCCCCTCGCGATCGATCTGGACGTCGAACACCGCCACCGGCTTGCCGCCGGCGCCGAAGCGGGCCATCCAGGTGGCGAAGGAGACGTTTTCGCGGAAGACGACCGTCCCCAGAAGCACCACCACGAACGCGAGCGCCGCGATGACGATGTCCTTCCAGCCGACCTTGCGCTTGAGATCAGGCACCAGGCTCACGGCCCCTCCTCTGCTCGATACGGACGTTCACAGGAAGCGCCTCCGGGCGCAATGGCTTCACTGGGATCGGGAAAGAACGGGACGTGCAATGCGCGGAGGATAACACATCGCCCCGGCCCCCTCCTTCCGCCGATCGGGTAGAGTGAAGGCCTCATGGAAGCGACCTTTCGCCCGGCGGCGGATCGGGACGTCGACACGATCCTGGGGTTCATGCGTCTGCTCTACGCGCAGGACGGCCTGGCGTTCGACGAGCCGGCAGCGCGCGCGGCGCTCGCGGGGATCGTCCGCGACCGGTCGCTCGGGCTGGTCTGGATGATCGACGAGGGACCGGAGGCGATCGGCTACATGGTCCTGACGCTCGGCTACAGCCTGATGTATCGCGGCCGCGACGCCTTCGTGGACGAGCTGTTCGTCCGCGCCGACCGGCGCCGCCGCGGCATCGGGCGGAAGGCGATGGCGATCATGGAGCAGGCGTGCCGCGACCTCGAGGTGCGGGCGCTGCACCTGGAGGTCGAGCGTGCGAACGCGGCGGCGCAGGCCCTGTACCGGAAATTCGGTTTCGTCGATCACGATCAATACCTGATGACCAGGCACCTCGAGAAACCGTGACCGTCCGGCTGCGGCCCACGGCGCCGGCCGATCTCGACTGGGTCCTCGACGCGGAGGCCCACCCGGAGAACGCACCGTTCGTCACGCAGTGGACGCGCGGGGAGCACGCGGCCGCCCTCGAGCATCCCGAAATGCGACATCTCGTCATCGAGACCGTCCCGGACGGTCGCGCCGTCGGCTACGTCATTCTCGCCGGGCTGGCGGCCCCGCGCCACGGCATCGAGGTGCGCCGCATCGTCGTGACCGACAAGGGGCGCGGGTACGGACGCGGGACGCTGCGGCTGATCAAGACGATGGCCCTCCGTGACCTGGAGGCGTCGAGACTCTGGCTCGACGTTCGGAGCAACAACCCGAAGGCGAAGCGGCTGTACGAGGAGGAGGGGTTCGTGGTCGAGAGAACGGGCGCCGACGGACTCATCATCCTGTCGATTCAGGGAAAGGACCGAGCATGACCGAGACCAGCAGGCAGCCGGTGGGATTCATCGGACTGGGGATCATGGGCCGGCCCATGGCCGGCCACATCCTGAAGGGGGGCCACCCTCTCACCGTCTTCAACCGGACACGCTCGAAGACGGCGGAGCTCCAGGCGCAGGGCGCGGCCGTCGCCGGCTCGCCGGCCGAGGTCGCGGCCCGCTCCACGATCGTCATCACCATGGTCACCGACACGCCCGACGTCGAGTCGGTCGTGGCGGGGCCGGGCGGGGTTCTCGAAGGGATCCGCCCGGGATCGATCGTCGTCGACATGAGCACCATCTCTCCGAAGACCGAGCGGACCCTCGACGAGAAACTGCGCGCCCGGGGGGCCGCGCTCGTCGACGCGCCGGTGTCGGGGGGGGACGTGGGGGCGCGCAACGCCACTCTGGCGATCATGGCGGGCGGCGAAAGGCAGGCGTTCGAGCGCGTCCTTCCGATCCTGAGACTCCTGGGGAAGACGATCACCCACTGCGGCCCGACCGGCAGCGGGCAGATCGCCAAGCTCGCGAACCAGATCCTCGTCTCGGTCACCCTCCTGGCGGTGAGCGAGGCGCTGGTGTTCGCGCGCAAGAACGATCTCGACCCGTCGACCCTGATCGAGGCGGTCTCGGGCGGGGCCGCCCAGTCGTGGCAATTGACAAATCTCGGCCCGCGTATTATCAAACGGGACTTCGCCCCGGGATTCATGATCGACCTGGTGCAGAAGGACCTGCGGCTGGTCCTGGAAGCCTGCTCCCGCGCGGACGTTTCACTCCCCGCAACGGGGCTCGTGCACCAGCTGTTCGGGTCGGCCCAGGCGCACGGGTCGGGGCGCGAGGGGACGCAGGGGCTGGCGAAGGTTCTGGAGCGGCTGTCGGGACTCGAGTAGTCGGGCGATTCATCTCCTTTGGGGTCACTCATGAGACGGCTCGTGTTGTCTGTACTGTGCGGGGCGGTCATCCTGTCGTTCGGCGCCGGGTCGCGCCTTCTCTCCGCCGAGAAGCGCCTCCTGAAGGTCGACGACCTGTTCGAGATCAAGGACGTCAACGACCCGCAGATCTCCCCCGAGGGGGACTGGGTCGCCTACACGGTGAGGAAGCCGGACCTCAAGGCGGACAAGAGCGACACCGATATCTACATGACGCGCTGGGACGGGCAGGAGACGGTGCGCGTCACCACCAGCAAGGGGGCCGAGACCACGCCGCGATTCAGCCCGGACGGCCGCTGGCTCGCCTTCCTGTCCAGCCGCGACTACGACGAGGAGACGGATCAGGTGTGGCTCCTGAGCCGGACGGGAGGCGAGGCGGAGCGCCTCACGGATTTCAAGGGGGGCGTGTCGGACCTCGCCTGGTCGCCGGACAGCAAGCGTCTGGCGCTCGTGGTGCTCGATCCCGACCCGGAAGCCTGCGATCCCGCGAAGGAAGGGGGAAAGGCGGCGTGCGACGAGAAGACGCCGAAGCCGATCGTCGTCAATCGGTACAAATTCAAGGAAGATCAGATCGGCTACCTCGGGAAGCGCCACGAGCACCTGTTCGTCTTCGACGTCGCCGCCCGCAAGGGAGAGCAGACCACGACGGGCGAGTACGACGACGCGCTCCCCTCCTGGTCGCCCGACGGCCGCTCGCTCGCCTTCGTCAGCAAGCGGGCCGAGAAGGACCCCGACCGCGACGATAACTGGGACATCTACGTCATGGAGCCGAAGGCGGGGGCGGCACTCAGGCAGCTCACGACGTTCGAGGGGGGGGACGACGAGCCGGGCTGGAGCACGCCGCCGGCCTGGAGCCCCGACGGCAAGCAGATCGCCTACCTGCAGGGCGGACCGCCCAAGTACATCTACTACGTCCTGCCGAAGCTGGCGATCGTGCCTGTCGCGGGAGGGGCCGCGCGTGTGGTCACCGGCTCGCTCGACCGCGGCGTCGGCCTCCTGCACTGGTCCGCGGACGGCCAGTCGATCTACTGCACGCTCGAGGACGACGGCTCGGTCCACCTGGCGAAGGTCCAGGCGTCCACCGGCAAGGTCGATCGCGTCCTGACCGGAGCGCGGACGATCTCGGACTTCGTTCTGGGGAAGGGGGACCGGATCGCGGTCCTGAGCAGCACGCCCGACGAGCCGGCCGAGGTGTTCGCGCTGCAGGGGACGACGCTGCGACCGCTGTCGAAGCAGAACCAGGCGTTCCTGACGCAGGTGAAGGTCGGATCGACCGAGCAGGTCAGCGTCAAGAGCAAGGACGGCACGGCCGTCACCGCGTTCATCGTGCGGCCGCCCGACTTCCAGACCGGCAGGAAATACCCCGCGATCCTGCGCATCCACGGCGGCCCGGTCGGCCAGTTCCAGAACGAGTTCGATTTTGAATGGCAGATCCTCGCCGCCAGCGGCTACGTCGTCCTGGCCGCCAACCCGCGCGGCTCCTCCGGCCGCGGCGAGGAGTTCTGCCGCGCCATCTACGCCGACTGGGGGAACAAGGACGCCCAGGACGTCCTGGCGGCGGTCGACTACGCCGTGGCGAAGGGGATCGCCGACCCGAACCGCCTGGGCGTGGGGGGCTGGAGCTACGGCGGCATGCTGACCAACTACGTCATCGGCCAGGACACGCGGTTCAAGGCGGCGTGCAGCGGCGCCAGCATCTCCAACATCCTCGCCGGCTACGGCACCGATCAATACGTCGTCGAATACGAGGCCGAGCTGGGATTGCCGTGGAAGGCGACCGACACTTACGTCCACAACTCCTTCCCGTTCCTGCACGCGGATCGGATCAAGACGCCGACGCTGTTCCTGTGCGGCAACAAGGACTTCAACGTCCCTCTCCTGAACTCCGAGCAGATGTACCAGGCGCTGCGCAGTCAGGGGATCGACACCGAGCTCGTCATCTACCCCGGGCAGTACCACGGAATCAGGAAGCCGACCTATCTGAAGGATCGACTCGAGCGCTACGTCGCCTGGTACGGCAAGTACCTCAAGGCGGACGGAGGCAAGGCCGCCACCGGGCAGCCATAAGCAAGGATCGTGGGCCAGGCAGGCATCCCGGACCCGGACCTCGCCCGCTTCGCCGACCTCGACCGCCGTCTGGTCGAGGCGGCCCGGCCGATCCGGATCCTCGGCAACCTGAACTGGCCGGCGCGCGTGTACGAGGAGTTCGTGCGGGGCTTCAAGGCCGGACGGCCCGCGCTGCCGCGCGGAAGATCGACTATCCGTCCAGCCTGTTCGCCGGCCGGCTGACCTGGGGGGACGTGATCGCGCTCGAGCCGTTCTTCCGCTCCGGTTTCATCACCCCTCCCCGGCACCAGCCGCCGTGGGTGGCCGATCGCCAGACCCTGGCCGCCTACCTGACCTGGTCCCTGGTCGCCAACCGGATTCATCTCGCCTCGATCCGCCTGGAGGATTTCCTGCATCTGCAGCCGTAGTAGAATGCCCGCATGATCGACTCTTTCGACGACATCACCCAGGCAATCGGACGCACCCCGCTCGTCCGTCTCAACCGCGTCGGCCTGGACACCGGCGCCACCTTCTACGCCAAGCTCGAGTACACCAACCCGGGCCACTCGGTGAAGGACCGCATCGCGGTGCAGATCGTCGACGACGCCGAGCGCCAGGGGACCCTGAAGCCGGGCGGGACGATCATCGAGTGCACCAGCGGCAATACGGGCATGGGTCTGGCGATGGTCGGAGCGGCGCGCGGCTACCGGATGATCTTCATCATGCCGGACAAGGTGAGCGACGAGAAGATCAAGGCGCTGCGCGCCTTCGGCGCCAAGGTGGTCACGACGCCGACCGCCGTCTCGCCGGACGACCCGCGCTCGTACTACTCGGTGGCGAAGCGCATCGCGGCGCAGACGCCGAGCTCCTTCTTCGCGAACCAGTACCACAACCCGAGCAACCCCGAGGCGCACTACAGGACTACAGGCCCGGAGATCTGGGAGCAGACGGAGGGCAAGGTCGACGCGGTCGTGATCGCGACCGGCACCGGCGGAACGCTCACCGGCATCGCGCGCTACATCAAGGAGCGGAAACCCGGCGTCAAGTTCGTCCTCATCGATCCGGTCGGCTCGATCCTGTACGACTACTTCAAGACGAAGCAGATCATCAGCTCCTTCAAGACCTACAAGGTCGAAGGGTTCGGCGAGGACTTCCTGCCGACCACGCTCGATTTTGCGTTCGTGGACGAGTGCTACCAGGTGACCGACAAGGAGTGCTTCCTGACGGCGCGCGAGCTGACGCGCAAGGAAGGCCTGTTCTCGGGCGGCTCGGCCGGCGGCGCGGTGTGCGGTGCCATCAAGTTCGCGAAGGAGTACCCGCAGTGCCGGACGATCGTCGTCATCCTGCCCGACTCAGGGTCGCGTTACCTGAGCAAGGTCTACGACGACGACTGGCTGCGCGCGAACTCGTTCCTGGACGACGAGGCGGCCTACGGCCACCTCAAGGACATCGTCGAGCGCCAGCGCCACCCGGTGATCACGGCCGAGGCCTCGGACGGCGTGCAGGACGTGATCCGGCTCATGAAGAAGCACGGCATCTCGCAGCTCCCGATCCTGGACCGCGCCAGGCTCGTCGGGATGATCTCGGAAGTGGACCTGCTGAACGCTCTTCTCAAGGACCCGGACAGCCTCGACCGCCCGGTCGGCGATCTGGTCGACCAGAACTACGTCCTCGTCCCCTCCGACACCCCCGTGAGCCGCCTGGCGCAGATCTTCACGCAGGGGAAGGTGGCGCTCGTGCAGGACCATGGGACGATCACCGCCGTGGTCACCAAGATCGATCTCATCGACCACATGACGGCGTCGGTGCGCTGAGCCGCAGGACCGCGCCGCACATCGACCGGCGAACCGCCTCCTCTGGCGTGCGAAAGTGGTTGACATCCCCGCCCATCGCGGTAAATTGTCATGCAGGCGATTGTCCGCCCACTTCAAACCGACGCGCGACGTGTCCGGCCCACCTCCCTCCGGCTTGGCGGTCACGAGGAGGTGAATCGATGCGGCCTCTCCAGAATGGCATCCGGAATTCAATCCCGCCGTTCCTTTTTCTCATGCTCCTCCCCTTCCATTCCATCGGTGCGGCTCCGTTCTTCTTGAATCTCAAGCTGGATCTGGGTACCGGCGAGACCCCGAGCGGGGTGCTGGCGGCGGACATCGACGGAGACGGACGACAGGATGTCGTCCTGATGTTCAAGGCGAGCGGCAAGGTGGGCATCGCGCTCGGCGACGGAGACGGTCATCTCAATCTCCCCAGCCTCTTTTCGGTCGCCACGCGGCCGGTCCGATTTGCTCTTGGAGACTTCAATGGCGACGGCAGACCGGACGTGGCGCTCCTGGACCCTGGATTCGCCGGGTCCGTTCTCTTGAATCATGGAGACGGCACGTTCGTGGAGAAAAGTGTCCCTGGTCTGGCCCGTGGGCTCTTCGTCGCGGCGCTGGATCTCAACCACGATGCGCTGGACGACCTGGTCGCCTCCAACTGGCAATCGTCCACTGTCAGCATGGTGGTCCTCACGAGCCTGGGCGACGGCACCTTCTCGCTCTCCGAACCCGGCGCTGCAGCCGGCCAGGAAGGAATCACCAGCGGTGATTTCAACGGCGACGGCCTCAAGGACATCGCGCTGGTCAGGCGGGATCCGTTTCCGCGGATCGACGGCACATGGGACTACTTTTTTCTGGTCGCGTTGCAGGGAAGCGATGGAAGCCTCCCATTCCGGCTCGCGAATCACTTCGTGACATTGGAGCCGCAGGCCGTTCCTGCGGCCGGTGACTTCAACGCCGACGGCCTCGACGACATCGTCGTCGATCGGAACCTCTTTCTGAGCCGCGGCGATGGCACATTCATCGGCAGCGCAACCCCCGCGACGTGCTGCTCCCCGGACGTGATGATCGCCGACTTGAACGCTGACGGCCGAAAGGACCTGCTCAGCGATTCGCTCCTGGCCTATTTGGGCGACGGAAGTGGAACCTTCACGGCTCTTCCCTACTTCCCGATCTCCCGGATCGGAAAGGCGCTCGCCGACTTCGATGGCGACGGGATTCTGGACCTCACCGACGCGCTCACAACCTACCGGGGACGCGGCGACGGTCGCTTCGAGCCGGCCCCGGCGCTGCCGTTCGGGGAATTCGTCGTGTCGGCGGATTTCAACGAAGACGGGCTGCCCGACCTGGCGACGACCACCTTGAACGTTCGCTCGCTCGGGGGCCGAAACGTCGCCGCCGTCTACCTCGCCACGGCGGCTGGGGCCTTTTCAGAGCCGCGCATCCTGGACGTCGCGGGCGCGATCTCGCGCCTCGTCGCTGGAGACTTCGACGGCGATGGACGGCAGGATCTGGCGGTGCCCAGCACGAATTACGCTCTGACTCCACCTTTGTCGGCTGTCAGCTACTTCTTTGGAAACGGGGATGGCACCTTCGCGGCGCCGACGCAAGTGCGGGTCGGTGCCCTGCCCGACGTCATGACCGTCGCCGATCTCGATGAAGACGGGCTGCAGGATCTCGTGTTCTCGAATTACTTCCTGGACAGCGTCTCCGTCGTTCTGAGTCGCCCGGGGAGGACCTTCGCCCCCGAAACCGCGTACCTGGCGGGCGACGGCCCGCTGGGGCTGGCGGTCGCCGATTTCAATGGTGACGGGCATTCCGACCTTGCGGTTGCGAACCTACTCTCGCAGGACGTCTCGATCTATCCCGGTCGCGGGGACGGCACGCTGGACCCGCAGTCGAGGACCCCCGCCGGAGGCGAGGTGCGCTTCCTCGCCGCCGGCGACTTCACCGGCGACGGACGGACTGATTTGGCCGTGGCGGTCAATTTCGAGTCCGGAGGCAATGCCGTCAATCTCTTGCCTGGACGTGCCGATGGCTCATTCGGGCCGGCGTCGCCCGTCGCCGGGATTGCATTTCCCGCGACCCTCCTCGCCGCCGATCTCAACCACGACGGCCGACTCGACCTCGTCGCGGGGACAACAGGAAACTTTCCGGACAACGACGTCACGGTGCTTCTCGGTCGCGGCGACGGCTCGTTCCTGCCGGCCAGAAACACTCTCCTGCGCCTCACCGAGGGCGGTCTCAAATCGACGGCTCTGCTCGATTTCGATCGTGACGGCCGGCTGGACCTCGCCGCAGGGACGGAGTTCGATGGCGTCCTGCTGCTCCCCCAGGCGGTGGACGCGGATGGGGACGGAGTTCTCGATCCCGTCGATCCGTGCACCGACCTGGACGGGGACGGATACGGCGACCCGGGGCATCCCGCAAACACCTGTCCACTCGACAACTGCCCGCTCCAGCGTAATCCGGACCAGCTCGACGACGACCTGGATGGCGTCGGCAACTCCTGCGACAATTGCCCCGTAATCATCAATCCGGACCAGGCCGACACCGACAAGGATTCGATGGGCGACGCGTGCGACAACTGTCCCCTGGCCGCTAACCCGGACCAGGCCGATGCCGACGCGGACACGTTCGGCGATCTCTGCGACACTTGCCCGCAGGTGCCCAACCTGGATCAGGATCCATGCGTATGCTTGGCGTGCGGTGTCACCGATATCTCCATCACCTTCGGCGGTCCGGCAGACCACGGCGGCGGTCTTCTGTCCTGGAAGACTTCCTTGGAGCATGACCTGCTCGGATTCAACCTGGTGGCGCTGGACAATCAGGGACGCAGGATCCAGCTCAACACCGCGCTGATCCCTTGTGAGGAGTGCATCACAGACCTGGGCCGGATCTACTTTTATGTCGTGCCGAAACACAAGAGCGGGAAGAGCGTGTTCGTGGAAGTCATGCACCGGGACGGCAGGAGAGAGTTGTTCGGCCCCGCTCTCAGGATGTAGGCCCCGGGCTCACCTCACGACGAGCCGGACCTGCAGCGCCGATATTGGCACCACGACCGCGAGGCGGATGCCGGCGGCCGAGGCCGGCCCTGCGCCGGGATCGACCTGCTCTCGGTGACAGGAGATCAGAAGCGCCTCGCCGGAGATCTTCACGCTCTCGATGGCGAGCCGCGCGGGGAGAAGGACCACCATGTCCCGCTCGAACACGACCTCGGGCGGCGGGGTCCCCGCTCCAGCGAACAGCGCGGCCCATTCCGCGGCGGTCCTGAGCACCCGGGGGTCGGTCTCCGTCCCCGGCTCCATCGTGATCGGAATGACCCGCCAGGCGACCTCCACCTCGCGGGGCGGGGTCTCGGCCGGCGGCGCGGGGGAGGGGGCGGCGGCGGGCGCGGACTCCGCCGGTGCCGGCGAGGGGGTCGCGGCCGGAGCCATCGGGGCGGGCCGGGCCGCGGTCGGGGTGGGCGTGCGGGAAGGGGATGGTCCTCGCGCGCCCGTCGCGGGAGCGGGCGTCGGTTTCGGAGTCCGGGCCGGCGTTGGCGCTCTGGTCGGGGTGGGCGTCACCTTTCCTGGTTTCGTCTCCTTGATTTTGTCCTTTCCCGGCGCCAGATATCCGAGCGAGCGCAGCGCCTCGGTCGTCGCCTCGTCCGGTGTTGTGGCCGGGCGCGCGGCGTTCACCCGCTGACCGGGCTGCGGGGCCCCGGGCGCCCCGCGCCGCGATATCCATAAACCCAGCGCGACGCCGGCGATCAGGAGGACGAGCGCGCCGGCGGCGAAGACCCACGGCGACAGGCCGCGCTCGATCGGCGCCGGCACCCGGCCGGACCGCGCCGGCGTGGGGCCGGTCTCCAGGATGACCCCCTCGGTTGCCTGATCGACCAGCAGCAGCGTCTCGAGCGTCCTCTCCAGCCGCTCGCGCAGCCGGGGGATGAAGTCGCGCGGCAGGGGCGGCGCCTCCTCGTGCAGCTCGAGAGTCAGGCCGCGGTGGAACTCGACCCGTTCGCGCAGCGCGGCGTCGATCTGAATGCAGCGCTCGAAGACTCCGCGTTGATCGGCAGGCAGGCGGCCGTCGAGGTAACGGTTCATCGTCTCGAACAGCGACGACTCCAGCGCCCGCTCCCCCTCCCGCAGGCCGCCACGCGCCTGCAGCAGCCGGGCGTACACGACGTCCGGCGCCATGTCGAGCACCTTCCCGATCGTCTCGTACTCCAATCCCTCGGCGACTCGGAGCACCAGGACGGCTCGAGACACCGGATCGAGCCGTGACAGAGCCCGGAACAGCGACGCTTGATTCGCGGGGGCGATCTCCGCCGGTCTCGGCGCCATTGCGGCGCGCTCCCTCCACAGCGAGATGAGGCCGCGATGCAGGAAGACACCGGCCTCCTTCTCCGTCGTCGGGAAGTCGGGTGCGAGAAGGCTGCGGACGAGGCACTCGCGGCACAACTCCTCCGCCAAGGCCGGTGTCCCTGTCAGGTGATAGGCGAGGACGAACAGCCTGCGGCCATAGCGCTGGATGATCTCGTCGTAGTCGATGGCATCCCGCCCCGGATCCATCAAGTCTTCTTCGGACCCTTGCCGGGCGTCTTGCCGATGGCGCGGTGGATCGTGTACAGCCTGCGCTGCGTCGATTGCGGCTGCGGCTGAGGCTTTGGCGTCTCGGCGGCCGGCGGCTCCCCGGGACCGGCGATACCCTTCAGGACCTCTTCGAACAGCTTGTTCTGGGCCTTGCGGCGGCTGGCGGGGAGCTGCCCGTGCCGGAACTGGTGCTCGGACATGCAGGTGTTGCAG
This sequence comes from Candidatus Dormiibacterota bacterium, assembly GCA_035635555.1. Lineage (NCBI taxonomy): Bacteria > Bacillati > Candidatus Dormiibacterota > Candidatus Dormiibacterota bacterium. The sequence goes on along the minus strand of DASQAT010000048.1, from coordinate 26,870 downwards.
CGGACCTTCTTCACCTCGTCGCCGATCATGCTGACGACGCCGTGGTTCATGATCAGCCGGCATTTGGGGCAATAATCGTCGATCACATCCCCCAGCCGGACGCGACGAGACTCCATCAGGAGGTACCTCCGGAGCGGCGGAGCGCGGGAAACGGCATGCTACCACAGACTCCCGGCCCGTTGTCGCGCCGCCGGGGGCTCGTCCAGCCGAGGCGCCGGAGAGAGTGCAGGCCGGACACGGGTCCGCGTCGCTGCGCGACGCTCCCCTCGGCTCGCCTCGCTCCGCCCGACGCGCACAAGAGCGCGCGTCGGGTCACCGTCGCTCGGTCTCGCACGGTCCGGCCTGCACTCTCTCCGGCGCCTCGATCCGTACCGCATCCCGCGTGCGAGGCGGGCCGCAGCGCGGCGGCCTGCCTCGCACACCGGCGGCGAGTCGCTCGGAGTCGCGATTGACATTGCCGCGGGCGTGTGGCAGATAGGGCGGCCATGCCTACGCGGTATCCAGGGATCGCGCGCGCCTGCTTCCACCTCGACTGGATCTTTCTGGCGCTCTGGACACTGTACCTGCTCGGCCCCGACGTCATCGATGTGCTCGGGATCGAGCGGGGCGGGAGGGCGTACGCGCTCCTGGCCGGCGGGCTGTTCCTGATCCACTTCGTGCTGATCAGCACCGGGATCATCGCGCTCTTCGTCGTGATCATCGAGGTCCATGCCCGGCGCCCGGTGCGCGGTCTGGCGAGCGTTCTCGCGGCGCTCATCCTGCCGACAGTCTCGTTCCTGTATTTCGCCGTCCGCTACCTTCTGCAGGTCGAGCGCTTCCTGGGGCCGGGGTGAAGGGTCGAACCGCCCCTCAGCGAGTCTCCAGGAACTTCCGGACCTCGCGTTCGATCGTCGCGAGCTCGACATAGCCGATGAACTTGCGGCGGAGTCGTCCGGTGCGGTCCACCAGGAAGGTGGTGGGCAGGGCGTCGGGATTGCCGAGAAGAGTGCCGATCTCGGAGTTCATCATTCCGACAGGGTATTTGAGCGGCGTCTTGCGCGTGAAGGCCACGACCTCGGCCGGGCTGCTGTCGACCGACACGCCGACGACCACCAGTCCCTGGCCGCGGTAGCGGTCGTACAGGCGGTTCAGGTCTGGGATGGTCATCCTGCAGGGACCGCACCAGGAGGCCCAGACGTCGATCAGCCGCACCTTCCCCTTGAAGTCGGAGAACCGGATGATGCGGCCCTGCGGGTCCTGCAGGGAGATCTTCGCGTAAGGATCCTCCCTGACGGCCGGTGCTACGACGGGGACCGTGGCCGCGACTCCTTCGTTCGCGCCGACACACGACAGGAATGCGGGCAGGAGCAACGAGAGCGATGCCAGCGTCCGGAGGCGTCCTCGATCGAGGCGGCGGGTCATCGGGCGGCGCCCCCAGGGGGCGTGCCGCGCGACTCACCACGCTCGATCGAGATGGCGGGCGGCTTCCAGCGAGGGTGTTCGTGGAGGCGGAAGGCCAGGAAGTATTCCCCCCTCAACTTCGGGTCCGTCTTGAACAGCCTTTTGACTTCGCTTCCTTCCAGCACCTGGAAGGAGTAGGCCGTCCCAGGGATCCGGAAGGTGATCCGTTCGTCCGGTCCGAGGCTGAAGCGCCCTGTCGCCTCCAGATCGCATTCCCCCCCGACCTTGAAGCCCGCCTTCTGGACCCGCTCTTTCACGTCCTTGATGTTGAGCGACTTCCCCGCGGCCGCCTGCACCCTCACCAGCCCCGTGGACAGATCCGCCGACACACCCTCGACGACGTCCAGGAGCTTGATCGACGTCTCGACCCCGCGCGTGCAGAGAGCGCAGGTCATTCCTGTGACCGGCACGACCAGCGCCGACACCATACCCGGCCGGACCGGCCCGGTGCTCCCCGCACTCTGCGCGAGCGCCGTGCGGGACCCGGCGAGGAGACAGCAGGCGACGAAAGCCAGAAACACCGCGATGCGCGGCTGCACGTGCGGTATTCTGCCGGGGGACAGCGGCCGGACGGGACGATGCGGCATGACGAGACAATAAATCGCGGGCGCGGAGAAGGCAAGGCCCCGGACCCTCCTTTGCCTCCCCCGTGGGCTATTTCCGGGTCCCTGGCGGTCCTGCTTCTGGCCGCCGCGCTGTTCCGGGCGGTCTACTTCCACCTCTACGCCCAGAACAGCATCTTCTTCGATGGTCTGATCCTCGATTCGAGGGTGTACGACTCGTGGGCGGCCGCCATCGCGCGGGGGTCGTGGATCGGCCGCGAGGCGTTCTACTTCCCGCCGCTCTATCCCTACCTGCTGGCGGTCCTGTTCAGGGAGGTCGGCCACTCGCTGGCCCCCGTCTACCTGCTCCAGGCGCTCCTGGGACTCGTCAATCTCCTCCTGATCCACCGGATCGGCATGGCCGCCTTCAACGAGAGGGTCGGCCTCCTGGCGGCGGGCGCCGCGGCGCTGTACGCCCCGTTCCCCTTCTTCGAGATGAAAGTGCTCGGGACGACCCTCGGTCTGACGCTCAGTCTACTGGCCCTGGTCCTCCTGGTCGGCGCCGAGCGGGCTTCCCTGGCGGGGCGGACCGTCCTGGGCCGGTGGTTCCTGGCCGGCGTCGTCATCGGCCTCGCGGCCGAGTGTGTTCCGGGGACGATCCTGCTCGCCCCGATCTACGCCGCCTGCCTGGGGCTCACTCGCTCCCGCGCGGCCCTCGTCCTCCTGGCCGGGACGTTCCTGGCGACCGTGCCGGTTCTGTCGCACAACCTGTACGTGGCCTCGGACCCGCTGCCGCTGTCGGGACAGGGCGGCCTCACGTTCTACCAGGGGAACAACCCGGGCGCCTCGGGGCTCTACAGCGTGCCACCGGGTTTCAGCGGCTCGCCCGAGAGCCAGGCCGTAGAGGAGCAGTCGATAGCCGAGCACGAGACCGGTCGCATCATGCGCCGGTCGGAGGTCAGCGCCCATTTTCTGCGCAAGGGACTGGCCTTCATCGCCTCGTCCCCCTTCGCCTGGCTCAAGCTCGAGGGGAAGAAGCTGCTCGCGCTGTTCGGCGACTACGAGGCCTCCACGGAGTACAGCCTGTACTTCGAGCGCCAGCAGATCCCCTGGCTCCGCATTCTGTGTCTCCCCTTCGCGGCGATCGTCGCGACGGGAGTGGCCGGGATGATCCTGGCCGGGCGTCCACGTCCGCCCGCCGCGGCCCTGCTCCTGTACGGCGCGCACGCCGCCGCCATCCCCCTGATCTTCTATGTCTCGGGACGCTACCGCCTGCCGCTGGTGCCCCCCCTTCTGATCTACGGCGCCGCGTTCGGCGACCGACTGTGGTCGGAGCTGCGCGCCACCGGCGCGCTCTCACCCGGCGTGACGAGAGCCGCGGCGCTGGCGCTGGGGCTGGCGCTCGTGTCGTTCTTCCCCCTGGGCCGCCCGGTCGTCCCGGCGGAGGCGAACGTGCATTACAACATCGGCAACTTGTTGATGGAGCAGAAGCGTTACGAGGAGGCGATCGCCTCCTTCGACCGTTCCCTCGCCCAGTGGCCCGGCAACGACTATGCCTGGATCAATCGAGGCAACAGCCTGGACAAGCTCGGGCGCCCGGACGAGGCGCTCGCTTCCTACCAGCGCGCCGAGGAGGCGAACCCCAGCTCCTGGAGGGCCTACAAGGCGCAGGGGATCATCCTGCACCGGAGCAAGCGCTATGACGAGGAAGAGGCGGTCTACCGCCGGGGACTGAAGACGGACGGCGAGGAGGCCTACTACCTCCTCGGGATCGCCCTGAAGAACCAGAACCGCATCGACGAGGCGAAACGCGCCCTCGAGGCGGCGATCCGGCTCAACCCGACCTATGCCAGGGCGCACACCCGCCTGGGCGAGATTCATGCGGGTCTCGGCGAGAGCGACGCGGCGCGCGAGGAGTTCCGCAAGGCGCTCGCCCTGGACCCGGAGGACACGTCCGCCCGCACCGGTCTCGGCCGCCTCGGCGGCTAGGAGCGTCTCCGGATCGTGGGGCCGGGCGCGCGCGGCGCCTGCGGGCGGCTCCACCGCGTGTGATACGATTTCTTTCATCATGGAAGCGATCAAGCCGGAAACCGGCGCTGAGGCCCGCCCGGAGAGGCCCGCGGTCGCCGAGCGCTCCGCCGTCTACCGCTCTTTCTGGCGCAAGCTCGACCAGGCGTTGAACTCCGTCGAGGAGGAGCAGGCGCTGACCTCCTCGCTCGACGAGATGCTGCGTATCTTGTTAAAGGAGTTCGGCCAGGAGCTCGGCTTCGTGGCGGGCCGCCTGTACGAGAAGGCGGGCGATCGCTACGTCCTGCGCCGCTGGTACGGCGACAACCCTCCCGACAAGCTGGGCTACACCGTGCCGATCACCTACGCCGCGGTGCAGCAGCTCATCGAGCGCGGCCTCATCATCATGAGAGAGAGCGACCCTGGCTTCGATCACACCATCGAGGACCCCCTCGGCGTTACCGTGTTCGCCGCGATGACCATCGGTCAGGGGAACGAGTACCTCCTGTCGTTCAGCATCGAGGGGGAATTCGACCGCGAGAAGACGCTTTATCTGTTATCGGCCATCCAGCATGTCATCGGCCAGAAGATCCGCCAGCAGCGCTTCCACAACATCATGGAGGAGGCGCGTCAGATCCAGATGTCGATCCTGCCGAAGGCCTCGCCGACCTTCCAGGGTTTCGACGTCCACGGGCGCGCCGTGGCGGCCGAGGCGCTCGGCGGCGATCTGTACGATTTCATCCCGATTTCCGATCGTGTCCTGGGAATCGCGGTCGCCGACTCCTCGGGTCACGGGCTGCCGGCCGCGCTCCAGGTGCGCGACGCGATCACCGGTCTGCGCATGGGGATGGCCGAGCACCTCAAGATTGTCAGCACGATCGAGCGGCTCAACAAGGTGATCAACCGCTCGACGCTCAGCACCCGCTTCGTCTCGCTGTTCTACGGCGAGCTCGAGAGGAACGGCAACTTCATCTACTGCAACGCCGGCCACCCGCCCGCGCTCCTCTACCAGGACGGGCGCTTCCAGGAGCTCGACCACGGCGGTCTGGTCCTAGGCCCGGATCCTGATGCGCGCTACGAACGAGGCTATGTGCTACTGCGGCCGTCGGACGTCGTCGTCATCTACAGCGACGGCATCACCGAGGCCACCAATCCGGACGACGAGGACTTCGGTGTGGCGCGGCTGCAGCGCATCGTCGCGGAGAACCAGTCGCTTCCCGCCAGGGGGCTGGTCGATCTCATCTTTCAGAGGGTCGAGGCGTTCTCGCGCCGCTTGCGGCCGCATGATGACCAGACCGTGGTCGTCGTTCGGAAGCCCTCCTCCTAGAAACCGGTGCTCCTCCTCCGCCCGAGGACGGGGCGGGGGGCGCAGCCAGGCCGCGCGGCACGGGTCCGGCTTGCTGCGCGACCCTCCCCTCGCTTCGCCTCGCGCCGCCCACCGCGCTGGGGTGCGCGCGGCGGGGCCCCGGCGCGAGGTCTCAGACGACCGCGCGGCCTGGCTGCGCCCCCCGTCCCGTCGGCCTCGACGAACAGCCACAGCCTTCCGCGGGTGATGTGTGTGCGATACTTCCGCTCCCATGAACAACACTGCTGTTGCGCGGGGTGCGACGTCCGAATATTCAAAGTACTCCTACTGGCTGGAGACTTGCGGGGATGAACTGGCGCCGCGGACGGGGGTGGATGGATCGATTGATGTCGACATCGCGATCCTGGGTGCCGGGTACACGGGGCTCTGGACCGCCTACTACCTCCTGAAGCGTGAGCCCTCGCTGCGCGTCGCGATTCTCGAGCGGAGGATCGCCGGGTTCGGCGCGTCGGGCCGGAACGGCGGATGGGTCTCGAGCAAGCTGAACATCGGCCTGGACGCCGTCGCCCGCATGTACGGCCGTGACAAGGCGCAGGCGCTGCAGCGGGCGCTATACGACACCGTGGACGAGATCGCGCGGGTCTGCGCCGCGGAACGCATCGACGCCGGGTTCGAGAAGGTCGGCGCCCTGTTCGTGGCGCGTCATCCCTACCAGGAGCCGATGATGCGCGAGTACGCCTCGATGTTCGAGCGCTTCGGCTTCGGCGACCAGCAGTCGCTGCTGACGGCCGCGGAGACGGATCGGAGAGTCAGGGTCCGTGGAACGCGGGGCGCCTGGTTCTGCCCGCAGTACGGCCGCGTCCACCCGGCCCGGCTGGCGCGCGGGCTCGCCCGGGTCGTCGAGCGGCTGGGCGGGAGGATCTACGAGGAGACCGAGGTCGCCGATGTCGTGGCGGGAAAGGCGCCGGTGCTGCGCACGGCGCGCGGCGACGTCCGGGCGAGGGTCGTCGTCCTGGCGGGCGAGGCGTACCTGGCCCGCCTCAAGAAGACGCGCCGCAGCCTCCTGCCGGTCTACTCCCTGATCGTCCTGACCGAGCCGCTCGGCGAGGAGGTCTGGAAGGAGATCGGCTGGCGTGGCGGGGAGTGCCTGGCCTCGTTCCGCCTCTCGATCGACTATCTCTCACGCACGCAGGATGGCCGTATCCTGTTCGGCGGCCGGGGCGCGCCGTACCGCTTCGGCTCGGCCATCGCCGACGCCTACGATCGCGACGAGCCGACGCACGACATGCTGCGGCGCATGACGCGCGACTGGTTCCCCGCCCTGCAGAACGCGCGCTTCACTCACGCCTGGGGTGGACCGCTCGGGATGCCGCGCGACTGGATGCCCAGCGTCGACCACGACCGGGCCGCGGGCATAGCCTGGGCGCGCGGCTACACCGGGCACGGCGTCGGCGCTTCGAACCTGGCCGGACGCATTCTCGCGGATCTGGTCACCGGTCGGACGACCGGGCTGACCGCCCTGCCGCTCGTCGGGCACCGCTCGCCCCTCTGGGAGCCGGAGCCCTTGCGCTTCCTCGGAGTGCGCTACGTGCAGCGTGCCTTCAGCCGGATGGACGACACCGGCGAGCGCACCGGCCGCGCCCCGGGCGGCCGCACGCTCGCGGAGCGTCTCAGCCGGCACTGAGCCGGAGGTGCTGTGGGGGCCGCGGGGCGGTCGACGGCGGCCTGTTCAGAACGCCTGGCCGATCGAGAAGAACAGCGCGCCGCGCGGCTCCCCTTCCTTGCGATCGAGGAGGGCGCCGTACTCCAGCCGGAAGGGACCGATCGGGGTGGCGAAACGCAGGCCGGCGCCGGCGACCTGGCGCAGATGGCCGAGGTCGTAGTCGCCTAGCGTGCGATAGACGTTGCCGGCGTCGTAGAAGAGCACGCCTCCCAGGGAGTGGACGATCGGGAAGCGCAGCTCCTCGTTCAGGATGAACAATCCCTCGCCGCCCAGCGGATCGCCGTTGCACTCGGCGCCCAGGCGGTCGCGCGCGAAGCCGCGCACCGTCGTGTCCCCGCCGGCGAAGAAACGCTCGGAGGGGGGCACGCCGGAATCCGTGAACGTCCCCTCGACGCACGTCAGGGGGGGGCCCGTCTTCGACACGCCGAACGGAACGGCGGCGCCCGCTCGCAGGGCCTGGGCCCAGACGGTTCGCGGGAAGACCTGCCTGAAGCGGTAGATCTGGGCGAACATCTTCACGAAGTCCGCCTCCGACCCGATGGCGCTGTCGAAGTACTGCACCTCGCCGCCGAGGTAGTGGCCGCGGCTCGGATCGAACGGCGCGTCGCGCGTGTCGTGGATGGCGGAGGCGGCGAAGCTCGAGAGTCTGAGCGTCGATCCTTCGAATGTCGCCGTGGTGTCGGAGAGGTTCACGTCCTTGAGCGAGTAGCGGTAGAGGGTGCGGGTGGCGCGCGTGAACCGGCGGCTGAGCTGGATCGAGGAGCCGATGGTCCGCACGTCGAACCCCGGATGCACCTCGTTCTCTCCGAAGGCCGACGCCAGGAGGTCGTAGCTTCCTCCGAACAGGCCCTTCTCCCGGTACGACAGCGTGCCGCGCTGCATCAGGTTGCTGGCGCGCGTCTGCAGGCCCACGTAGCGCCCGCTGCCGAAGATGTTTCGATTGGAGATCTCGTACTGTCCGCGCAGCTTCTCGTCGCTGGAATACCCGACGCCGAAGACCTGCGTGATCGGAGCCATCTCGCGCACCGACACGCGGACGTCGTGCTCGACGACGACACCGGGGCTCGCGGGGCCCGGCCCGGACGCGGCGCCGTCGGCCGCCGGTGGCTCCGCCTCGATCGACACCGAGCTGAAGATCCCGCGCCCGTAGAGGCGGGTCTGGCTTGCCAGCAGATCGCTGCGGCTCAAGGCGCTTCCGGGCTCGATGGTCAGCGCCTTGCGGATCACGTCCTCGTGAGTCAGGACGTGGCCGGTGACGTGGATGTCCCGCACTCTCTGCGGCTGTCCTTCGTCGATGGTGAACGACGGGTTCTCGACCCGCGCCTCGGCATCGGGCCCGGGTTCGAGCGGCCGGCAGGTGACCCGCACGTCCGGGTACCCCGCATCGTCGTAGCGGCGGCGCAGGGTGACCAGGGCGGCGTCGACCGCGGCGGCGGTGTAAGGCTCGCCTTCACGGATCCGGGCCGTCTTGGCAAGAGCGGCCGAAGTGAAGGCACGATTCCCCTCGAAGCGCGGCGATCCGAACTTCACGAGCGGCCCCTCCCGCACCACGAACTTGACGACCGCCCGCCGGCCGCTGGAGTCGAGCGTGACCTCCGGCTCCTCGACCGTAACACCCGGAAAGCCGCGTGACAGGTACAGGGCCCGGAGGGCCGCCGCGTCCTCCTGAAGAGTCGCCTGCCGGACCAGGCCGCGCGTGAACACCCCGTCCGGGGACGTGCGCAGGACCTTCCGGACCTCCCTTTCGGGAAGGTGATGGACCCCGTCCAGACGCACCTCGCCGGCCCGGGCCCGCGGGCCGCGCCGGACCGTGAAGCGCACCCGGAACTGCCCGGGATCGTCGTGCAGCACCTCGGGGTGGACCTCCACTTGAAGATAGCCGCGGTCCTTGTAGATCGTCTCGATGCGCTCGCGCGCCTGGTCGACGATATCCTCGAGGAACAGCCCCTTCTCCCAGAACGGCCTGACCTCCTGGCGCAGGGCGGCCTGGCCGCGGGTCCCGTCGATTTCGATCCGCACGCGCGGCCCGGCGCGGACGCGGAACACCAGATCCACCTTTCCTCCGGGTGCGCGCGTCTCGCGGGAGTCCACGTCGGCCATGAGGTAGCCGCGGTCGTGGTAGAACTTGAGGACCCGGTCGATGCCGTCGTTCACCGCGGCGCGGTTGCGCGGCCTGCCCTCCTTGACCCGCAGACGGCGGCGCACCGCCTTCTCCTTGAGGCGCAGGTCCCCTTCGATCTTGAGGCTGCCCACGATCGGGGCGACGAAGACGATATCTCCCGCTCCCGGCAGGACGGGAGGCCTGCCGCGCAGGATGTAATTGAAGTCGCCGCCGATCGAGCCGTCCCGGTCGCGCAGGCTCGTGAAGTGGAAGTCGCGCTCGAGGGCGTAGTCGAGCTGGTAGATCGAGCCCTGCGTCGAACCCACGTCGTTGGAATAGGCGACGAAGAGATCCGGGGTGACCTGCTTGCCGACGGTGATGCGGGTCGTCGGGTCCCCCTGCGCGTTCACTTGAAGGGGATCTATGCTGAGCACGTCGAACCCGGCCTTCCCCGCGACCTTCCCGGTCAGCTCCCCGGTCAGGCCGGACAGGTAGGACGTGGCCGTCTCCTCCGCCAGGCCGCCCGACTCGGGCGTCAGCGACCCGAGCGTGCGACCGGTGAGCAGGAGCGCCACGATGTCCTGCTCGGGCAGGGGCGGCGTGCTGGTCAGGTCGTAGTGGAAATCGTCCAGCGTCCCCTCGAAGTGCAGCGTCACCTGGTACGCCGAGACGCGCGTCTCGGCCTGCATGTCGAAGCTCGGATTGATCGCCTCCGGGTCGGCGAAGTCCATCGTTCCACCGAGCACGCGGTACTCGACGTTGCGGAAGCGGATCGTCCCCCCCTCGACGGCGGTGATTCTCCCGGCGATCGACGGGTGGTCGGTCGTGCCGCGCACCTGCAGGTCGCCCTGCCCTTCGAGCTTCCCGAAGTCGTTGCGCAGCCAGACGTCCTGCGTGGCGCGGATGACCAGGTCGAGGTCGATCCCCGCGAAGCCGCCGCCGGACGGGACGCGGAACGTCTCGCTCGACCGCGGCCTTCCGATCGACGAATCCAGCCTGAAGTCCCGAACGTACACGCCGCGCACCAGGTCGACCGTTCCTGTGAGCGAGGTCTGTCCGTGCTCGCAGCGCACGGTCAGGTCCATGTCCGACACCGATCGGAACCCCTCCGGGAACTCCCCCTTGACGCTGGTGCCGAGGACATGGACCTCGGCGGTGTTCACGAGGAACGGCGATTCCGAACGCTGCAGATCGCCGAACCGGATCTCGCCGGTCCCGATCACCGGGCCACCGCCCGCCAGGAACTCGAGACTCTCGATCTTGAGGCGCATCCCTTCGAACTGGGCCTTGCCGAGCAGGTCATCGATCGGGAACGGCAGGCCGGGATGGCGAATCGCCCCCGCCTCGACGACCAGCCGTCCCTCGAAGGCGGGGCTCGCCAGCGGACCGCCGACGTGCAGGACCACCGTCCCCTCGCCCGTCGCCTGCAGGGTCTTCAGGAACAGACGCACCAGTTTCAGATCGAACCGTCCGCTGGCGGAGAGGTCGATCGTTCCGGCGGCCCCCGGATCGAGCTCGCCGCGCGCCTCGATGCGCGTGCCGGGCCCCGACAGGACGACCGGCGCAAGACGCATTCTCCCCGACTCGAGGCTCAGCTCGATCGGGGCCTCGGGTCTCACCTGCAACCCCGCCACGGACGCCTCGAAGCGCTGCAGCGTCGCCTTCGCCTCCACAGTCGTGGGATCGGCCAGACGCCCATGGATCCGCACGTCCCCTCCCACCGTCACCTGCACGTCCTCGGACGATCCGTTGAGGAACGTCCCGCCCCGCAGCCGGGTGTCCTCGAGGACGACGCGCAGGTCCGCGGGAGCGCCGTCCTGCAATCCGATCCGCCCGGTCAGCGCGGCTCCCTGGCCGGGCGCCTTCAGGACGATGTCGGCAGCGTCCCCCGACAGGTCGACGCGCGCGGTCACGTCCCCCAGGGGAAAGCCGCGCACCTTCAGGGACGTCGCGCCCAGCGTGATCGTCCCGTGCGGCTCGAAGAGCGTTCCTTCGACCATGCCCTCGATCGACGCCGTGCCTTCCAGCGGGAGACCGGCCGCCATCCTGGACAGAAGCGACAGGTCGATTCCGGAGCCCCGAACGTCGACGCGCGGCAGACCGGCCCCTTCCTGCGGCACCCAGTCGGCGCCGTGGTACGGGATCCTCCCCTCGAAGGTCATCGTTCCGGAGCCCTGCACGATCGTCAGCGGCTTCATCTCCACCAGATCGGGGGTGAAGATCAGGTCGCCCCGTAGAGCATCGAACTCCAGCCCCGCGACCGTGCCCGGGGCGATCTCGACGCGCGCGTGCCCGGTGAGTGCATCCGGCCGGCCGGCCAGGTCGATGCTGCCGCTCACCCAGCCCGTGAGCGGCGCCTTCAGGCCGGCCACCGCGAGGACCGGCGCGAGAGGAAAGTGCGTCGCGGTTCCCTCGATGCGAACCGATCCCTCGCCGCGGAAATCGACGCGGCCGCTCCACCGCGCCGCGGCGTCCTTCCCGGCCTCGACGGCGGCCTCTTCGATGAGAAGCGCGTCGTCACGGTAGACGACCCGGGCACTCAGCGAGCCGACCGGGGTGCCCCGGTAGGTCAGGTCGCTCCCTTTCAGAGTCCCGGAGAAATTGAGACCGGTCCTGGCGTAGGACAGATCACCGTCCCACTCCCAGCGCCCCCCGAGGGAATGCACGATCCTCTCCAGGGGACTCTCCGGGCCCGCGGCCGGCGCGATCGCGGGCGGGCCGGCGGCGGAGCGGCCGGCAACGGACGGCGCCCCCGCCCCGTCCACGGCCCCTCCCCACCGCCGCGGCGGCCAGGAAGCGAAGAGAATCGCTGGACGGGCTTTCGACTGTCGCCGGGCGGCGGGTCGGGAGCGGTGCGGCGGACCGGGTGAAGGGGCGGGCGTGGGACCTGCCCGGGACGGAGGACTCCGCGTGGGACCGGAAGCCGGTTCCGGAGACGGGCGCGGTGCCTTCTTCGCGGGGGGCGCGAACAGCGGCAGGATCTCCGACAGGTTTCCGGTGCCCCCGCTCATCTTCAGAGTGATCCCCTCGCCGGGACCCGCACGGCCGGAGAAGCTGGCGCGTGTCGATCCGGCGCGCAGGGCACCGTTCAGGAGATGGACCGTCTCCCCTTCCGCCGAGACTTCGACCGTGACCTCGAGGGGAAGGTCCTCGCCCCGGGTCGAACGATAGTGCCCGACAGCGTCGACCACCCCCGTGCCGCGCAGGCTCTTCAGTCCCGTGCTGTCGATCCGGTGGGTGCCGCTGTAGTGGATGGTCCCTGTGAGCGGCGGGCCGGTCCAGCCGGCGTGCTCGAGCACCTGCGCCGCGTCGACACCGTCGAGCCGCAGATCGGTCGTCGCCTCGAAGCCGTCCTTGGTGAAACGGACCTCCGTCGTGCCGGTCGCCTCGCCGCCCAGGAGGTGCGCGCGAATCCCCTTGAAGTGGACGCCGCCGTCCACCGCCAGGTCGCTGCGCAGCGTGCCGATCGACACGCCCCACAGGAAGCAGTTCTCGACCTCGAGACTCCCGGTCGCCGCGGGTGTGCCGTCGCGCACGCTCCCTGTGAGCGAGGACTTGAGCTGGCCCTGCGGCGCCGCCCCCTCCGGGAAGAACCGCGCGAGCTTCCCCACGTCCAGGCCGACGTCGAGCGCCCCTTCGAGCACGAGCGCGTCGCCGTCGCGCGCCGTGACGTGCCCGGAGAGACTCAGCCCTTCTCCGCGGATCGCCACGGGATCGAGTCGCACGCCCGTGTCCCCGGCGACGAACGTCGCGTCGCCCGACAGTCCCTGCCACTCTCCTCCGGGCCCCTCGTAGGAGCCGGAGGCGAACTGGCCGTCGCCGCTCACACCCCCGCCCGGCTGCGGGCTCGCCTCGATCTGCACTCCGTCCAGCCTGACGGCCGGACCGCCGGCGAGATCGATCTCGACCTTGCCGTCCTGGATCTCGAACTTCGATCCGGCCGGGACGGCCGCGAGGGGTGCCGTCGCCGGGTCCGACGGGCCGGTGCCGGCGGACAGGGGACGTCCTTCGGCGAGGCGCAGCGCGATCCGCGGCCGCTTCATCCTGACGGCGAAGGGGCCGCTCCGCGCCCGCAGGAACGTGAGCAGAGAGGCCCGCACGGAGACCTCGTCCGCCGAGACACGCGCCTGCGACCCGCGGTTTCCCTCGCGCTCCGCCTGCACCGACTCGAGATGGACGCCCGGCGGCACGAACTCGGTGCGCAGCCGCTCGATGCGCACCGGTCCGCCGAACAGGGCCGTGGCCCGCGTCTCGATCGAGCGGCGCAGCCTCTCCTCGCCCCAGCGCCGGGCGCGCGGCAGGCCGAACACGGCCGCCGCCGCGACCGCGACGACCGTCAGGGAGAGCGTTGCGAAACGACCACGCGTCACCGGAATCTTGCCTAGGCTGCTGGAACGCTGCGGCTCCGCGCCGCGTGCGCGCGCCAGACGCGCCCGAAGGCATCCAGAGCGGCCAGGCGACGGCGGACGACGATCGTCATGAACAGCTCGTAGGCGACCCAGGCGAAATAGACGATCGTGATCTCCTTGTGCAGGTGGGGCTGCGCGAACTGCGCCCCCCAGAGCACGAAGATCCCTCCCGCCTCGACGATGTGGAACGACATGTTGGACAGGAGCAGCATACCGAGCATCGACTGGGCCACCGTCAGCAGGATCTCCGCCCGCTGGAATTCGTCGAAGGGGATATGCGTCGGCGACCCGACGCTGAAACTATAGACGATCGGGATCATCGCGGCGAGCATCGTCCACTGGTTGATGTTCGCCGAAACCATGTTCATCAGAGCCATCGACGACTTCCCCGGCCGGCGCGCCCAGTACATGGCGCTGAGCTTCTCGGGGAACTCCGACAGGAACGGCGCGACCCACTGGATGAACAGGTACTCCGACACCCCGAGACGCTTCGCGAAGCGCAGCATGCTGTGAAGGAACGGCGCCGCCGCGACGTACAGCAGCAGCCCGCCGCCGGCGAACAGGACGACGATCGCCGCGATCTGGCCGCGACGCGGCAGGCTCATGATGCGGCGGGGGACCGCCTCAAGGTCGGCGGTCTCCTCCACCTCCCGCGGCGGGATCTTCTTCAGCACCCACAGGTACAGGACGTAGATCACCATCAGCACGGCGGCGTCGAGAAGGGTCAGCGTTCCCTTGAGGTAGATGACCAGGAAGTAGAGGATCGGAAACCCGAGGGCCAGGACCTCGACCGAGTGCTCTTCATCGAGGTGGATCCGCCTCAGGAGCCGGTGCTCGCGCCTCCAGTTCCCGAAGGCGGCGACGCCGAAGATCAGCGGCCAGCCGAGACCGACCAGCAGGCGCAGGGAGCCGGTGAAATTGGCCGTCATGAAGTGGATCTGCTGAGACCAGGCGATGACCGCCTCGACCGCGAACTCGGGCAGCGCCTGCAGCCACGCGAGGATCGCCAGCGCCATTCCCTGCGACACGAGGAACTGGGCGCACTCGGCGCCCCAGGAGATCAGGAAGGCGGAGACGACCACGGCCGGAAAGGGCCAGGCGTTCGCCCAGATGCCCCCGGAACCGGCCGGCGCGGCTCCCGGAACGAGGGCGGCCAGGAATGCCTGGGCGCGCCTCCGGACCCGGGCTCGTGCTCCATCGGAAGTGCGTCCCGGCGCCGGAGGATGCGTCGTCGGTTCGCTCATGGGCCGCGTAGTCTATCACGCGGCTCCACGGGCACGCGGCGGCCCGGCCGCGGCGCGCCGGTCGTCGCGTGCGTTCTCAGGGTGTCGGCGCCGGATTCGGTGCCGGTGCGGCGCCCGGCGGCGCCGGAAGGGGCGACCGGCGCGTGGGGACCAGTCCTTTCCCCTGCAGCGGCCGCCCGTCGGGCCCGAGCATCTCGCTGTTGGAGACCAGGACGGTCGTCCCGCCCGGGAGCACGCGCGACATCTGCGCCCGGCCCTTGCCGAACGTCGGGTCTCCCGCGAGCGAGGCGCGGCCGGTGTTCGTCAGAGTGCGCGCCAGCCTTTCGGCCGCGCTGCCGGTCTGCCCGTCCACCAGAACCGTGAGCGGGCTGTCGGTCAGGGCTCCGTCTCCCCCGGTGACCTGCGAGATCTCCCCGGCGTCCGATGCGTCCCGGCCCGCCTCCTTGCCGGGACCGACCAGGAGGTTGCCGATCTCGTCCGCCGAGCGCGACAGGCCGCCGCTGTTGCCGCGCAGGTCCAGGACGATCCCTTCCTTCCGGCGCATCGATTCGAGCGCCGCGCGCACCTCGGCGACGAGGTTCGGGTCGGTGAAGTTGCCCAGCCGGATGTAGCCGAGACCGCCGGGCAGCTCCCCGGTGGTCACCGTCTTGCTCTGCGCGGAGACGCGACCGAGCGGGTCGGTTCCGACCGAAGAACCGCGCCGCGTCAGGAACAGCGCCGCGGTCTCCTCCGGGTCGCGCAGCCGCGTGTACGGATCGCCCAGCGAGGACAGCATCGCGGTGATGGCGCGATACGCGTCGTTTTCGGTCCGCAGCGCCCCCCGATAGCGTGTCCTCCAGGCCAGCCAGTTCTGGCCGTTGAAGGCGCGATCGCGGCACGAGTCGCGCGCGAAGGCCCACGCCTCGCGGTACAGCATCTCGGGGATCGGCGGCACCGCTCCCCGCAGATTCCTGCGGGCCTCGACGTTGCGGCCCAAGGCCGCGAGCACGATCGGGAGCTGACCGCGCGCCAGGCCGAAGTTGTCCGCGGGATCGGCCAGGAGCGCCGAAGCATAGGCCGACGCCGCCGACTCGAATTTCCCTTGATCCGCGAGCGCGGCGCCCAGCACCGACAGCGCCGGTGAGAGGTCGGGCGCGCGTTCCAGGCAGCGCCGCGCGGCCGCCTCGGACTGCTTCGACCGCCCCATGCGCAGGAGGGTCAGCGCCAGATCGACATGGGCGGCCGGACGCGCCGGATCGAGCGTCACCGCGTGCTGCAGCTCGGTGACCGCCAGGTCGGACCGGCCGGCGATCCCCTGGTACGCCTCGCCGAGCGCCGAGTGCACGAGGGCCGATCCGGGGTGCGCCGCGACCGCCTGCCGCAGGATCACGACCGCCTCTTCGCCGCGCCCGGCCCACCACGCCAACCGCGCCAGGAGGACCTGCGGCGCGGCCGAGTCCGGCGGAACGGATGGTCCGTTCGCCGTCGTATCCTTCTTCAGGTCGGCGCCCAGCCGATCGGCCAGCGCGGTCTGGAGTCCCGGGTCGAGAAACAGGACGTCGTTGGCGATCTCGAGGCTCCAGGGATCGGTCGGGTCGAGGAGGAGCATCCGGTACAGCGCGTCGGCCGCCTCCGGAAAGCGTCCCGCCGTCGCCAGGAGGAGGGTCAGGCGTCGCAGCCTGATCGGCGCCGCCGGTCCGTCGTCGCCGGCCCGCGCCTCCTCGATCGCGCGGGCGAGGACCTCCGGTCCCCGGCGCTCCAGGGATGTCGTCCAGCCGCGCAGCGCGAACAGGTCGTCCGGCCGGGCCACCACGAGGGCCCGCCAGGCGGCCTCCTCGTCATCGTCGCTTCCCCCGGCGACGGCGAGCCCCAGCAGGCTGTACAGCGCCACGCCGTCGGCCGGCCGCCGCTTCAACAGGCGCCTGAACTCGCGCGCCGCCTCGAGCGCGCCGTCGGAACCGGTCTCGCGCAGGGCGACCGCCAGCCCGCGCCGCGCCTCGACCTTCTCCGGATCGATGCTCAGGGCCTTACGATACGACCCGGCCGCTCCCTGCGCGTCGCCGGCCACGAACAAGAGCCGCCCCAGCTCGATCAAGACGTTCGCGTCTGCGCCCCGCCGCGCGGCGGTCCGGCGCAACGCCTCGATCGAGGCGCGCAGCTCGCGCAGCTCCTGCCGCCGCAGGGCCGCCGCCTCGTCGTCCGCCTTGGTTCCCAGGTAGGCGTCCCAGTCCTGGATTGCGCCGTCCAGGTCGCCGCGATCCTCAGCGACACGCGCCAGCCCGGCGCGAGCCGGCGCGTCTTGAGTGTGCGCCTCGAGGATCTCTCCGAACAACCGCGCGGCTTCGTCGAGACGCCTCTCGCGGCGGCGGGTCTCCGCCAGGACGAGAAGAAGCTCGGACCGGTGCCCTGCCCCCACCCTGGCCAGCCCGTCCTGCAACAGCGCCGCCGCGGCCTCGTCGTCGTACCGCGTTCTCAGAATGAGCGCCTTGCCCGTGTACCCCTCGGGGCGCGCGGGGTCGATCCGCTGCGCCGCTTCGTACTCCGGCAGCGCCCGCTCCGACTCCGCGACGCGGCGTAACGTGTCGGCCAGCAGCACCCGGATCTCGTAGGAGTGCGGCGCGCGATCGCGAGCCTTCTGGAACAATGCGATCGCCTCGCGCATCCGACCGGCGTGCCGCGCCTCGTTCCCGCGCTTCACCAGGTCCTCGAGCGACATCGCATCGAGCGCCGGAGCGGCCGCCGGCGGCTCGCCGTCCTGCTGCTCCTGCGCGCGCAGATCCACAGGCAGGGCGAGGACCGCGCACCCCTGCAGGAGCGCGCCCGTCATGAGGAGAGCGGTCCAGCGCCGCGTGTGTCCGCCCGCGCCGAGAGCGCCGGTTCGTTCGACAGGATCCGTCACGGAGCCCCTAAAGTACGGCGGGACGCATCCTCTGTCAACGTGGCTATCGTCAGGCAGCGCGCGTGGAGCGACTGATCTGCTCGAGCAGTTTCAGGACCGCTTCGAGCTTGAACGGCTTGCTGAGGTAGGGGCAGCCGGCGGTCTGGAAGAAGGTCTGCGTGCGGGGATTCGCCAGGTCTCCGGTCGAGAAGATGAACCGGCGGGCCATCTGCGGCTTGATCTTGCAGAGTCTCTCGTAGAGGCCCTGGCCGTCGAGACCGGGCATCTTCAGATCGGTCAGGATGGCGTCGTAGTCGTTCGCGGTCGCGAGCTCGAGCGCCTTCTGACCGTTGCGGGCGTCGTCGACCTTGTGACCCACGGTCTTGAGGAACTCGACGAGAAGCTCGACCAGGATCGACTCGTCGTCGACGACCAGCAGGCGCATCGGCCGCAAGGGCGACGCGGCCTTCTTCCCGTCCCCCTCCGTCCCGGCCGCCGCGCCGGGATCCCGCAGCAGCGGCAGGTCCACGTGGATCGTCGTCCCCTCGCCGACCACGCTCTCGGCGTTCATCGATCCCTGGTGGTCCTTGATGATCGCGCGGGACACGCTCAGGCCGAGACCGGTCCCTTTGCCGCTCTTCTTGGTCGTGAAGAACGGGTCGAATATCGACTCGAGCCGGTCGGAGCCGATGCCGGTGCCGCTGTCGCCGAAGCTGGCCCGCAGCGACTCTTCCCGCCTTTCGGTCGTGATCACGAGACGCCTGGGGCGGTCGGCGACCTCCATCATCGCCTGGTGCGCGTTGTTCACCACGTTCAGGATGACCTGCTGGAGCTGATGGAAGTCGAGCATCGTCTTCGGCAGTCTCGGGTCGTAGTGCCGGACCACCTCGACGTTGTCCACCTGGAGCTGGTAGGCGCGCAGCTCGATGACCCCGTCGATCACGTCGTTGAGGTTCTGCTGCGTCTTCTCCGGCTTGTGGCGGCGGGAGAAGGACAGGAGGTTCTGCACGATCTTCTGCGAGCGCACCGCCTCGTTGTAGATCCGCTCCAGGTGCTTGCGTACTTTCGGATTGAGCTCGCCCTGCAGCAGGAGCTGCGCGAATCCCATGACGCCGCTCAGGGGGTTGTTGAGCTCGTGCGTCACGCTGGAGATCAACAGGCCGATGGCCGACATCTTTTCCGCCTGCATGAGCTGCGATTGCACCGTCAGGAGGCGCGCCTGCATGGCGGTGATCTTCTGATCGAGCAGCTTCTTCTGGATGGCGTGCGCCACCTGGGCCGCGAACAGCTCCAGCGGAGCCAGATCCTCGGCTGCGGGCCGGGCCGTATCGTCCGCGGCGAACAGCAGCACGGCGCCGACCTGCGCGGACCCGGAGCCCGGCAGCGGGATGAACAGGAGGTCGCGCGCCAACCCCGGGCGCAGGCCGCCGCCGTCGCATTCGGCCGCGGGGGCCAGGTACGCGTGTCCGATCCGGAAACGTTCCTGGATGATCGCCGTCCGCTCGTTCAGGGTCGGCTTGTGGCGGTGGAAGTAGTCGATCTCCTCGTCGGTGAAGCCGGTGAAGAAGGTCTGCACGTCCCGCCCGTCTTCGCCGAACAGCGACAGGACCGCACGCCGGTAACCGGTGTGCTCACGGATCGCATCCAGGAACAGCCGACAGATCGAATCGAAATCGTTTTCCCGGAGGATTCGGTTCGAGGCGTCGCCCAGTGCGACCATCTCTTGAAGCAGGTCGCGCCGTGATCCGGGACGGTCGCCGGAGCCGTTCCCCCCTGCCGCCCCGGCCCCCTCCCCACCGCTCGAACGGGAGCCGCGCTCCGTGGCGGCCACGGCCTGGGCCGCCAGCGATTTATTCGAAGCCTGTTCCCCGGATTGAGCGCGAGCGGCACGGCGGCGGCCGGCATCGCTGGCCGCGGAACCCGCAAGTCGTTCGGAACCAGCACTTGTGCGCAAGGGACCCCGTCGCGCCAGTCGAACCGGTTGGCCATCCTGACAGCCGGATTGGGAATATAAGTTTGTCGTAAACCACAGTCAAGATTACGAAAATTAGCATTGACATCAACTGATAATTTGGTAGATTAGCACACTGTTTCATATGTAATTAAATGTGGTTACATATAAGCAATTGACGGGACTCGTGCGTCTCGCCGATGGAACAGGAGGGGGGGCCGATGCGTGAGAGGCGGAGGTGCCGGTCGGTGCTGGCCGGGGGCGTCGTCGCCGCGATGATACTGGGAATTGGACCGGTCTGGTCGAAGGGCTCGCGCGCCAAGGACGGCCCGCCCGCGCTCTGGATCGCGGCCGATCGCGTGGTCGGCTTCGTGCCGTTCACGGTCTCGCTTTACGGAAAAGTGCTCGGAAGCGCCGAGCCGGCGCGGCTCGAGCTCTGCCGGGAGCTGGCGATGCAGGCGGACGTCGCGGGGTCGCGCGGCGGCATGGACGACCCGATGGCGGAGCGTCCCGATCGGAACACCGGCCCGCCTGCGCACCAGGATCCGCTCTGCGCCACGGGCACGCTGGTGCGCACGCGCGACGGGTTCGACTACTCTCACGAGATGCGCTTCGACCGGCCCGGGACCTATCGGGTCCGATTGAGCATGGCGGACGCGAGCGGGCACCGCGTGATGTCGAACACCGTCCAGGTCAACGCGCTGTAGCGGATCCCGCCTACTTCTTGGGGAGCGGCTTCTTGAGGGTTTCCTGAAGCTCCTTGCGGGAGGCCTCGTCGCTCGTGAGGGCGGTGATGATCTCGGCGCGCGTCGCGGCGTCCGCCAGGAGCTTCTGGATCAGGGCCGTCTTCTGGGTCGCGTCAGCCGCCATTTTCTCGACAGCCATCGCCTTGATGGAGGTGTCGCCGAGCAGCGTCTCGGCCATCTCCTTCTTGGTGTCGTCCTTGGCGGCCAGCTTGGCCATGATGTCGCGCTTCGCCACGTCATCGGCGAGCAGTTTCGCGATCACCTCGTCCTTGTCGCTGGGGTTCATGATGACCTCGTCGATGCTCTTCGCGCACCCCGCGAGGACCACGGCGACGAGCGCTGTGCCGATGGCGACTGTCACCCTGCGCGCAGCCTGCATGCTCCTGCCTCCTCCTTCCGATGACTGATCGGGCGCCTAGCCTGCCGGGACCGGGACCTCGGGCGCGGCGCCGGGCGGCTTCTCCGGGGTCGCGTCCTTCCCGGCCTTCTTCTTGTCCATCGCCCTCTTCTCGAGCGCCAGGGCGGTGCGCCTCGCTCTCTGGAACCTCTTGAGCTTCTTCGTCAGGATCCGCTTCTTGTCCGCGGCCAGGGTCGAGCCCTTCTCCGCGAGCTTCTTCTTGAGCCTGTCGACCTTCGACTTCAACCGGACGGATGTGCCCACGCGTCGCCTCCACGGCATGTCTTCACGGAAGGGGCGGGAGCGTAGCATCGGCCGCGGGGGGCCGTCAAGCGACGTCGATGATAAGATCGCCGTCGTCATGAGCGGCCCCCCGGTGCCGCGGCCGCGGCCGCGCAGAAATCTGAGTCCTTTCGATCGCTTCGTGCGGGCGCCGATCGGCCTCGTCTGGCTCGTCGTCCTGGCGATCGTCGCCGTGCCGCTCCTGATCTATATGACCCTCCTCTATTGGATCGTTCAGGGCACCCGGGCCCTCTTCGGCAGAAACCGCACGACACGCGCGAAGCGCTCCGGCAGACCGCCCCGGGATCCACGGGTGAATGTCACACCGTCGGGTTATTCGGCACCGGAGTGACCGGGTGCGGAGACGGAGGGGCGACTCACCCCCGGCAGCCCCGCCCCTTTGCAGCATGTGAAGCAACGCACGAATTTCCGCTTTTAGGTTCTCGTCGCGGGCATCACGCCCTCCTGCAGGCCGGCCGCCGCGAGCGCTCGTTCATCCGCGCCCTGCGCGTCGTCTGCCGCGCCCTCGCCCTCGACATCGTCACCGACGAGGAAGGCGCCCGCCGCATCATGGAGGTCGAGGTGAGCGGTGCCGTCAGCGAAGCCGCGGCCGATCGCGTCGCCCGCTCCATCGCCAACTCCCCCTGGTCAAGACCGCCCTCGCCGGCGGCGACCCCAACTGGGGGCGCATCCTCTCCGCCGCCGGCGTCCCATTTGCACCCGGCCGCGTCACCCTGAGCATCGGCGATGTCCCCGTCGTCCGCCGCGGCCAGGGCGTCCAGAACGGTCACGACCTGCGCTCTCTCTTCACCACCCCGCGCGTCTCCATCCGTCTCGACCTCGCCTCCGGCCTCGGCCGCGCCGTCCTCTGGACCTGCGACCTCACACGCCGGTACATCGAGATCAACGCCCATTACACGACCTGAGCCCGCCATCGGGCGATATCCACCCGAAGTGCGGCATGAGATGCAGCACTCAGTCCTTCGTTTCCCTTGCCGATCGAGGGGCCTGCGCGTATAGTCCGAGGCAGCGATCTCGCTCGAGACAGCCGTGAACAACGAACTCCGGAGCCATCCCGTTAATCATCCGACGCCTTCGCTACTCTTATTGTGCTATGCGGAAGTGACGGCCCTTGCAGTCATATCTATGTTCTCCAGCATTGTCGCTACTCCTATTAGATTAGACGGATCAGTCTAATTTGCGTTGGGCGGACAGAGGGTAGAAGTCACGATGAGTAGTCAGCGTCGATCGCTCACCGACGAAGAGCGGTTGGTCCTAAACGAGGTTCAGGCCATCTGGGGCCCCCAGAACTCTGAGGCCGATGTGTTCTTTCCCATGCCGGACGAAGCTGCTCTCTTTGTCAAGGCGCACGACGGCAGTCTACCGCTGTGCGTCTCGCTCTCGAACCTCGGCCGCTGGCATGCCGACGGTAGCCTTTCGCTCTCTGAGTTGCGACAGCAAATTCGGGGGCCGGCCTTAGCTTCGAGGTCTGGCAGCAGTGCATGGGCGCGGCTGAGAGCCGTGGTAGTGCGAAAGCTCCGCCAAGTGCTGGGAGCGCGACAGTGATGTCACTCGAGGCGAGCGCGTCGCCCGACGGGGGACGCTCGCTGCAGGTGCCGCCCAACAACGCGCTGCAACGGCCGCGCGCCAGGCCCGCGCGCTAAAGTAAAGCGGTCACGTGGCGCGCGCCGCTGAGCGCGAGCGTTAGACGTACAGCGAATGAAGGGAACGATGGCAACAGTTTTCCCAGAGCTGAAATCATTGACCAGTCCCGATCTGACTCAAGACCAGGAGCCGGTGGACCCAGCTGACGCGTCGGTGCTGTTCGAAGCGAGCATTGGCCCGAAAGGTCAAGAGGGCACGGAGGCGTTCTCATTCGTGGCTATCACCCCGCGTGCACTGGCTCGGGACCACGGTACTCGTTGGGGTCGCGGCTATCTGATTCTGAACCATGTCTCGTGGGCGGGCGTCGAAGCAGCCGTTCGCAACTTGATCTCGCACTGCTCGGGGGACAGTTGGGCACAGGTTGCCGAACGGCTCAACCGCGAGATGCACTGGGAACTCGAGGCTTACCGAAAATGACGTCGGGGGCGGAGTCGCTGCGGCGCACGCGCGCCGCAGCTTAGCCGGGGCGATAGCCACCACTGGCACCCTTCGAGAGGCATTGAGAATGCCTGAAGATCAAATCCGGCAGACCATCGTTGACCAGGAACATCTCAACCTTCTATCGATTGCCTACCTGGTGTCGGCTGCCATGAGTGCGTGTTTCTCGCTGCTCGGTCTTGTGTACGCGTTCATGGGTGCATTCTTTGCGGCCGCGATTGCTCGAATGCCGGCCACGCCCGGCCAGGCCCCTCCACCGGCGATTATGGGATGGTTGTTTGGCCTCATAGGTCTCGGTATGTTTGTATTCGTGCTCACGATCGGGGGGCTCAAGTTCCTGGCGTACCGTCGCTTGAAGCAACGCCGATCGCGAATTCTGTGCATGGTGGTTGCCGGTGTGTGTTGCCTGGGCGTCCCGTACGGCACGTTGCTTGGCATTTTCACCTTTGTGGTTCTGACGCGGCCATCTGTTGTCAGGCTGTTCCAGGTTTCACCGCCTCCGATTCCGGCTCCGAACGTGGTTGCAAGTGGGGGCTGACGCGAGATCTGTCCCTTTGATCGTCGCCGCAGCGGTCATGCTTCTTGTCGTCCCCCTCGGGTGTGAAGGGGTCGACTTCACTCTTGAGGCCTGGCCCTTCCCGGTCGGTACCGAGAGTCAGGCGCTGTTCGATGCGGGGCTCATCGGCGTGTGGCGATCGATACCGACAGCCGGTGAAGAGCCTGCCGAGCTCACCATCAGCTCACCCGACGGCCGGATATACAAGATCGCGATGCGCGAGGGGGGCGACGACACGGCATTTGAGCTGACCGGGTTCGTGGTCGAGGTCGGTGGCGTGCGGGTCTTGAACGCCCACGACGTGAAGCGACAGGAGCCCCAAGTCTCCGGCTATGTCTTGTTTCGGTACCAGCTCGAGGCTCCAGACGGATTGGTCCTGACCCCGATCGAGGACGACGGCTCGAACAAGCGCGGTGTGGGGTCAACGGACGAATTCCTCCGGTTCATGCAGGTGCACATCCACGAAGGCACCCTGTACGGCGAGTCGACGCACTATCGACGCGTAGCGCTATGGGGCGCTGGGCCGGAGCGTTAGTCAACAGCCGGGGGCGAAGGTGCAGATCAGGACGCTCTACCGATCGTTGCTTTCCCTGCCGCTTCTGGTTCCATTCCTTCTCCTGCCTCTCGCATGGTTCCATATCGTGCCCCCCATGGTCGAGACGTTCATCAGTCTCGCCGGTCTCTCAGCGATGGTGGGCGGTGTTCCGTATGTGCTGATCGCCCTCGGCCTGCTGTGGTGGATGCGGAGGAGGCCCGAGCCACAGATTCGAGTGGCCATGTGCATTGCTCCGCTTCTGATGGTGGCGCTGCTGGGTCTCATTATCCTGTGCGTGACCGTGATGGAGGGTTCTTCCTTCGATACTGACGTCTACACCGCATGGCTGGCCTACTCAGGGTACACACTCGCTTTCGGCTATTTTTACGTAGTGCTTGCATACTTCATCGTCTGGCTGGCAAAGCGAACTGGTGCGGTTCTGGCGAAAGGTTCACGGTGTATCAGGTGACCGCGCTCATCGTGGCACTCGCCCTTGCCTTGGTGGCCTGCGTCAACCAGCCTGCGAAGACTTCGGCCCAGCCGGCCGCCACCCCGTCCTACGCGGCGCCGGTGTTGACTCCGGCAGAGCGTTCGGCGATCAACGACTACTACGCAGAATTGAAGGCCACTGCCGGCTCGGACGCCATCATCGACGGAGAGGACCCGGCAGTACGAGACCGAATTCAGAGGTCATCGCATCGTCAGATGAAGGGGCCAGAGGTCCCGGCGGATCTTCGTCGCCAGCACGCTCACGGTCGTGTCATCGTAGCGGGCGTGGTCGAGCGCGACGCTACAGTCAGCCACGCGAAAGTTGTCGGTTCATCGGGTTATCCTGCCTTTGACGAGGTGGCCCGGAGTGCTGTCGCGGAAATGCGGTACAACGAGCCGGCGAGGCTGGACGGCGAGCCGGTCCGCTGCTTCGCCTATATGGTCATCGACTTCGAGACCAGGTGATACGGTCCTGATGACGCGATGAAGGCGATCGTCCAGGAGAGATACGGATCCCCCGATCATCTGGAGCTCCGGGAAGTCGACAAGCCGGTTGCCGGCGACGATGAGGTCCTGGTTCGGGTGCGGGCGGCCTCCCTCCATCCGGATGTGTGGCATGTCGTGACCGGCAGGCCCTACGTCCTCCGCCTGGCGGGATCCGGGTTCTCCAGACCCAGGAACCGGATCCCCGGCACGGACATGGCGGGGATCGTCGAAACCGTCGGCGGAAAGGTGACACGGTTCCGGCCGGGTGACCCGGTCTTCGGCGAAACCCTCGTCACACACCAGTGGGTCAACGGCGGCGCCTTCGCCGAATACGTGTCCGTACACCAGGACCTGCTGGCGCTCAAGCCGGACAACATCACCTTCGAGCAGGCCGCCTCCGTTCCCTCCTCCGGGTACATCGCGCTCATGAACCTCCGAGGCCTGGATCAGTTCCGGCCGGGACAGAAGGTGTTGATCAATGGTGGCGGGGGCGGCGTGGGCGCTCTCGCCTTGCAGATCACGAAGGCCCACGGCGCGCACGTGACCGCCGTGGACAGCACGAGCAAGCTGGACCTGCTCCGTTCACTCGGGGCGGATGAGGTCATCGATTACACGCGGGAAGACTTCACACGACGTGGCGTGCGCTACGATCTCATCTTCGACGTCCCGGGGAACCACTCTTTCTTCGCGTGCAGGCGCGCGCTCGAACCCGACGGACGATACGTACTCATCGGGCACGAGCGTTTTGGAGCGTCGGGCAAGCGTCTCTTCGGACTCATCCCCTGCTTCCTCACGCTGATGGTCCTCTCACGCTTCGTGAAGCAACTGCGGGGTCCGGGGCTGCCGATCCCGGCCAAGAAGGACGTGATGGCCCTCTTGAGGAAGCTCCTCGAAGCCGGGACGATCACACCCATCATCGACAGGACCTACCTCTTGAGCGAGGTTCGCGAGGCTTTCCGGCACATGATCGAGGACGAGCTCCACGGGAAGGTGATCCTGACCGCAGGTTCGAGAGATCCCACTGCGATGAGGGGACGACTCGATCATGCCCGCACCCGGAGTTGACCCGGCGAAGGTGAGTCACGTCCACGACCATGAGCTCAAGAGGCTCGTGGAAGGGCGGCCGCGCACGATGGGGCTGCTCGAGCGCGCCCGGGCCCACATGCCGAACGGCGTGCCGATGGCGTGGATGGCGACCGACAACGACGTCCCCGTCTACATCGATGTCGGCGAAGGGGCGGGCTTCACCGACGTCGACGGGCACCGCTACCTCGACGTCAACGTCGCCGACATGTCGATGTTCTGCGGCTACGCCAACCCCGCGATCGTGGAGGCGGTCGCGCGCCGCGTCCGGGAGGGGACGCAGTTCCTGCTGCCGACCCGCGAGGCGGTCGAAGTCGCCGAGGAGCTGGCGGGACGCTATCCGGTCCCGTTCTGGCAGTTCACCCTGTCGGCGAGCCAGGCGAATGTCGAGGCCATCCGGGTGGCGCGCGCGGCCACCGGGCGCGAGGTCGTGCTGCTGTTCGATGGCCACTATCATGGCCACTTCGACGAGGGTCTCATCGATCTGCAGGACGGCCAGCTCGTTCCCGCGCAGCGCGGGCTGGCGAAGGCGACCCCGGGCAAGGTCCGGATCGCCCAGTTCAATGACCTGCAGGGGCTGCGGCGTGCCCTGGCCCAGCGCGACGTCGCCGTC